>PXQO01000001.1:0-1244 GCA_003021285.1 Halobacteriales archaeon QH_2_65_14
AAAAAGACCGCGGCCGTCCCGAGCGTCGTCGGTTTGCTCGTGGCGTGCATCCGGTTGTAGACGTTCGGGAACCGGAGTAGGCCGATAGTGCCGACTGCGAGGAAGAACGCGCCGACGACCACGAGCGCCGTGACAGTCAGGTGCCGGACGGCTTCGAGTTCGACCATCTATTCGTTCCCCCTCGTGATGATGTCGCCTTCGGTGACGTACTTCGCGACCGTGACCGTCGAGAGGAAGCCGATGATGGCAAGGACGATGCTGATCGTCACGAACAGACCACGGTCGGTCTTGAGCGCGAACAGGACCGCGATGGCGATGACGTTCGTCGCGATGGCGTCGAGCGCGACCACCCGGTCCGGAATCGTCGGGCCGCGGATGACCCGGTAGCCACACAGCAGACACAGCAACGCGACGAACACGAGCGCTCCGTCGACGACCCGCGACGTCAGGTCGGCCGCCGTCACCAGCGGTGCGAGATGCGTAGCTATCATCGGCTCTCCTCCGTGTTGCTGTCGCCTCGCTCCTCGTCGAGCATCGTTTCGAGCGGTTCGGGTTCGTCGGTTTTCGGTTCGGGCGGGTACCCCGGCGGGTGGACCCGGATGTCGGGTGCCGGGTCGGACGGGGAGCGTTCCTCGTTGAAGATGACCAGCGCGTAGTCCTCCCACTGGCGGATCGGTTCGACGATACTGTCGGGGTCACGCCCGTCGATGCCGTGGACGTACAGCGCGTTCTCGTCGGGGTCGTAGTCCAGTGTGAGCGTCCCCGGGGTGATGGTGATGCTGTTTGCGATGGTCGTCACGCCGAGGTCGGTCCGGACGCGCAGCGGGACGAGAATGACCTGCGGTCGCAGGGGCATTCCCGGCGCGAGGACGCGGTAGGTCACGTCGATGTTGGCCACGATGATCTCCCTTGTGAAGGCTATCAGGTAGAGGAAGATGGCCGGGAGCGCCCGGAGCGAGCGAATCACGTCGAACTGTTCGTCGTAGAGCCGCCGGAACACGTAGGCGACGGGCATGCCGACGCCGAGTCCGACCAGAAACGTGGTGAGCAGCGAGCGAGGGGTCAGCGACACGCCGCGGACGAACATCCAGAGGACGCCGAACAGCGTCCCGGCGGCGACCCACCGGCGGACGCTCAGGGTCACGGGTGCTCACCCCCGGGGTCGACGGCCTCGACGTACGCATCGGTGTCGATGGCCGCCTCGGCGGCGGCGTCGGCGGCCTGGTAGACCGGCTCGAACCCCA
>PXQO01000001.1:1432-8291 GCA_003021285.1 Halobacteriales archaeon QH_2_65_14
CAGTCCACCCAGTTCCGAGAGGCGCGTCGTCCCCGTCCCGTCGCGGATGACGCCCGCCGCGAGGAACAGCAACCCCTTGGCGAGCGCGTGATGGAGCGCAAACACCAGTCCGGCGAGCACGCCGAGGTGGCGCAACGACCCGGAAGTCGTCGACGCCGCGATAGCGATGGGAACGACGATGAAGCCGACCTGGCCGATGCTCGAATACGCGAACAGTTCGTCGAGGCTGTCGCGGGTGATGGCCCCGAGTCCGCCCACGAAGATGCTCAACACTCCCATCACGAGCAACACGGGGGCCAGGAACGCGAGCGCCGACTCGCTCCCGACCAGCGGAATCGACGTCGGGATGGCCGCCTCGCCAAAGACGGTGAAGTACAGCCGGATGATGGCGTACGTCCCGACCTTCTTGGTGACGCCGGCGAACATCGCCACGACTGGAAGGGGTGTCGCACGGTACGCCGAGGGAACCCAGAACTGGAACGGAACCAGGCCGGCTTTCAGCGCGAACGTGACGAACAGGAACGCCGACAGCCCGACCGCCGGCGTCGCGTCGAACTCGGGTGCGGCGAGTTGCTGGGCCATGTCCGCCATGTTGAGCGTCCCGGTCGTCGCGTAGAGGCCGCCGATAGCCAGCAGCATGAACAGCCCGCCGATCATGTTCAGGACGACATACCGCACCGCCGCGGCGGTGTGTTGCTCGTCGCCGTAGAAGGCGACGAAGACGTAGCTGGTCATCAGCATGACCTCGAACCAGACGAAGAGGTTGAACAGGTCGCCCGTGAGGAACGCGCCCGTCGCCCCGAGCAACAGGAACTGGAACAGGGGATGGTAGTACACCTGCTGGTTCGCAGGGTCGATGAACTCCACGGAGAACGTCACCGCGTACACCGCGACGACGGCGGTCAGCGCGAGCATGAAAGCCGCGAGCGCGTCGGCCACCAGGGTGATGCCGACGGGTGCACGCCAGCCGCCGACCTGGTAGACGAGGGGGGCGGCGTCCGGCGCGAAGACGACCTGCCAGACGAGCACTCCGACAGACGCGGCGTAGACGACGGTGCCGAGGATGCTGGTCGCACGCTGGAGCCGCGGCCAGGCCCGCACGACGAGTACGGCAGTTCCGGTTACGAGCGCGACCAGCATCGGCGCGATTGCCAGCCACCTCATCGTCGTGCCCCCATCGTCCGCGTTCTCCTGTCGGCTGTCATCATTGCTCCCACTCCGTGACGTTCATCGTTCCGTTCTCCTGGTAGGCCCGGTACGAGAGCGTGAGCAGGAACGCCGTCATCCCGAAGCTGATGACGATGGCGGTCAACACGAGCGCCTGGACCAGCGGGTCGGCGGTCTCGTGGGCCTTTGCCCCGTGAGCGGCCAGTATCGGCACCGAGTCGGCCGTCCCTTCGGTGATGCCGCCCATCGAGATGAGATAGACGTTCGCGGCCTGCGTGAGAACGGCGAGTCCGAGGACGACCTTCACGAGGTCCTCCCGGAGGACGAGGAAGGTCCCGAGGGCGAACAGCGCGCCGACCGTCGCTGCCAGTGCCAGCGTCATTCCGCACCCACCACCGAGAAGATGAGCAGGAGACCGCCGACGACGACACAGAAGATGCCCAGGTCGAACACGAGCGCGCTCGCCAGTTCGACTTCGCCAAACAGGGGGAGATGAACGTAGGTGTAATCCTGCGAGAGGAACTGCTCCCCGAACAGCAGGGCACCCAGCCCGCTCCCGACGGTGACCGCCAGCCCGAAGATGAACAGCCGGCGGTAGGCCGACACCGTCCGGTGTTCGTAGATGCCGGCGCTGTAGTCGACGTCCCTGTTGAGGACGCCCACCTCCAGGTAGTCCAGCCCGTAGGCGACATAGACCAGGGTGAACGCCGCGACGGTCAACACGCCGCCGATGAAGCCGCCGCCGGGGTAGTTGTGTCCCTGCAGGAACAGCGAGATGGAGACCACGAGGATTATCGGCACCACGACCCGCGCCGTGGTCCGCATGATAGTCGTCGTCACTGTGGCCCACCTCCGGACGGCCGCCTCGTGGTTTGGCTCGTCAGTGTGACTCTCACTGAGTCTCACCCCGCGTTCGCATTGCGAGCAACACGAGCACCGAGAGCGCGGCCAGCACGATGACGATGGACTCGCCGAGCGTGTCGAACGCACGAAAGTCCGTCAGAATCACGTTGACGACGTTCGTGCCCCCGCCGTCGGGGACTGCCCGCTCGACGTATTCCCCTGCGGTCTCGGTGAGCCCCCCGTCGCCGGACGGTGCCGTCAGAAGCACCGAGACGAATGCCGTCACCCCAACCGCGATGGAGAGCGCGGCGTCCTTGGCGGCGACGTCCCACTCCAGTTCCCCGTAGAACGCCGGCATCTCCTCCAGCGCGAGCAGGAAGATGAGCAACAGCAACGTCTCGACGACGAGCTGTGTCAGCGCGAGGTCGGGCCCGCTCGCGAGGATGTAGAAGATGGCGACCATGAACCCCAGGATGCCAAGCGTCAACACGCCGGTCACGTGCGTGTCGGTCGCCGCGACGGCGACGGCCGAGAGCACCGATACCGCGAGGACGAGCACCATCGCGACCGACGTCTCCACCGCGAGGGGCGTCGGGAGTCCGACCGCCGCCGTCACGTAGCCCGCCAGCACCAGCCCACAGGCGGCCAGCAGCGTCCACCAGGCGTAGGTCCTGATGAGGCCGTTGTGGACGAACCCACTCAGTCGAACGCTCGCCTCGTCCGTGGCCGTCAGCACCCGACCGTACAGCACCGTCGGGTGGAGCCGCGTGGTGGCCCCGTGGGCCGCGTCGAGGCGGCCCTGGAGCCGTCCGTAGGCGGGAAATATTGCGACGCCCACAGCAATCGCGCCGAGGCTCATGAGCGCCGGGCCGGACACCGACAGCGGGAGCGCGGCGTGGACCTCGACCGGTTCGACGGCGGTCGCACTCGCGGCGTCCTGGACGACGAACTCGATGCCGAGGTGTGGTGCCACGCTGAGGACGGCCACGAGCGCCGCGAGGACCGCGGGCGGGGCGAGCAGCGCCAGCGACGGACGGGAGACGGACCCGACCGAGTCGGGGCGGTCGCCGAGGAACAGCCAGAGGAACCGCAACGAGTACAGCACGGTGAAGACGCTGGCGAGGGCGGCGGTGGCCGGGTACAGCCAGGCGAGGTCGCCGTTTGCCACCGCGGTCTCCCAGGCGGCCTCGAACAGCAGTTCCTTCGAGTAGAAGCCGTTGAACGGGGGGATGCCGGCCATGCTCAGCGCGGCGACGCCGGTGATGGCCGCGGTGACCGGCAGGTCTCGCGCCAGCCCGCCGAGTTCCTCGACGTTGCGGGTACCAACCTGGTGGGTGACGATGCCGGCGACCAGAAACAGCGCGGCCTTGAACAGCGCGTGGTTGAGCAGGTGAAAAACGCCGGCATCGGCCCCGTAGTGGGTCTGGAACCCGAAGCCGGCGACCATCAGCCCGAGGTGGCTGGCCGTCGAGTACGCCAGCAGTTCCTTGATGTCCCGTGCACGGACCGCCAGCACCGCCCCCACGGTCATCGTCGCCAGCCCGAGCGTGGCGACCAGCAGCGTCCACTCGACGCCGTGAAACAGCGGCCGGAACCGTCCCAGGGCGTAGACGCCCACTTTCACCATCGTCGCCGAGTGGAGGAACGCCGAGACGGGCGTCGGGGCGACCATCGCCCTGGGCAACCAGAAGTACAGCGGCACCTGTGCCGACTTGGCCGCCGCCGCAATCGTCACGAGGACGAGCGCCGGCACGAAGAGCCCGACTTCCTTCAGTTGGGCCGCCACACTGGCCGAATCGGCGAGCATCGCCGCGAGGTTGAACGCCTCGACGCCGGCCATCTCCGCGGCGGCGGCGAGCACGAGCAGGCCTGCAAGCAAACAGAGACCCCCGCCGACGGTGACGAGCATCGCCATCCGCGCCGAGTAGCGCGACTCGTCGTCGTCGGTGTGATAGCCAATGAGCACGAACGAACAGACGCTGGTCAGCTCCCAGAACAGAAACAACACGACGAGGTCGGCCGCGAAGGCCACGCCGAGAATCGAGCCCATGAACCCCAGAAGCGTCATGTAGAACCTGGCGAGGTTGGGTTTCCCCTGCATGTACCCCGCGGAGTACGCGAAAATCAGGACGCCGATGCCGCTCGCGAGCATCCCAAACAGGAGCGCCAGCCCGTCGACGTGGAACCGGACCGCGACCTCCAGGGAGGGAATCCACTGGACCGAGACGGTGCCCTCGGTTCCGACCTGCGAGACGACGAGCACGAACGAGAGCCCGGCAATTGCCGCTCCGAAATAGCCGACGGCCTCGCCGACGAAGCGATACAGGAGAGGCGTCAGCGCTGCCGCGACGAACGGGAGCGCGACCGCTGTGGCAACTGCCGGAAGCTGTGGCTCCATCCAGTATTGAAATACAAACACACTCCGCACTTAAGGTGTCCGAAACGGCGGAACGACCCGAGCAGATGGGCGACACCTCGCCCGTGGAACCAGACGGACTTCGACCCCTGGAAAATGATTAGACACATCTAATAAACTTTTTTGGTCATACAAATTTATCAGTGAGGTTCCCGAAGGGTGGCACATGACACGAGCGAGAACAGGGTCGAGGTGGTAGCGATGCCGTCGGTAAGCTACGACGAGGCGGCGTCGGTGACGGACTATCTGGAGCAGCGACTCGCCGAGACGGTCGACGTCGACGTCCCGGTCGGGCGACGGGCCGTGCTGGGTGGACTGGGGGTTGCCGGGAGCGCGACACTGGGACTGGGCGGGTCGGGTGCGACCGCCCATCCCGGGCACGACGACGAGGACGATTCACACGGCAACTTCGGGTCGAGCGGCGAGTACGAGAGCGGGGATTTCGACCCCCACGAGTACCTCAGGACGTTCAACACGGGGGAAAGCGGGCAGGACGACCTCCGCCAGGAAGTCTACGACGAGGACGGCAGGACGGTTCGACACTTCGAGTTTTCCATCGTGGACACGTCAATCGAGATAGCGCCCGGCGTCGAGTTCCCGGCGTGGGCGTTCGAGAACCAGGTTCCGGGGCCGACGCTCCGGGCAGTCGAGGGGGACGTCATCCGTATCACGGTGAGCAACGGCAGCGAGCACGCACACACGATTCATCCCCATCTGAAGAACCTCCTGCCGGAGATGGACGGGACGCCACAGAACGGGCCGGGCGTCATCGAGAACGGCGAGGAGTTCACCTACGAGTGGCGGGCACAGCCAGCGGGGGTCCACTTCTATCACTGCCACGCACTCCCGCTGAAAGAACACATGCACCGGGGGATGTACGGCGTCTTTCTTGTCGACCCCGACCCCGAGCGCGTCCGCGAGAACCCGCGGGAGTACGTCAACTACCAGGGACCTGTCCCCGACGAGTACCGCGACAGACTCGTCGCGGAGGCCAGGCAGCGCAACCACACCACCCCGGACAACGACGAGGTCAACGAGATGGTGATGGTGATGAACTCGTTCGACACTGACTTCGACGGCGAGAACGAAGTGTACGCCGCCAACACGCGGGCGTTCGCCTACGGCGTCGGCGAGACCGACGCGAACGGCCACTGGGAACCCGGCGAGACGAAACGCCCCATCCGGATCGACCGGGACCGCCGTCACCTGGTCTACCTGGTCAACGTCACCGAGTTCGACCCCATCAACTCCTTTCACACCCACTCGCAGTTCTTCGACTACTACGACCACGGCACGACGCTCGAACCGACACACCGGAACGTCGATACCATCATGCAGTGCCAGGCCCAGCGTGGCATCATCGACCTGGACTACTCCGACCACGAACCGGGGCTGTACATGTTCCACGCCCACCAGTCCGAGTTCGCCGAACTCGGCTGGATGAGTTTCTTCGAGGTGGTCTGAATGACCGACGAAACCGACGGCAACACTGCAACGAGGGGCGGAATCGAGGAGACGACGACGGACGGTGGCGTCGCGAGAGAGGACGACGTGGGGACGCTGGGAGTGCCGCGATGGTTCGCCGCGGTTGCCCCGCTACTGCTGTTGGCACTGGCGCTGGGGGTTTTTGTGGTTGGGTCACCGCTGGCCGGCATCGAGAGCGGCGAACCGTTGCCCGACGTGACGGTCACCCACCACACACTGCCGGACGACGAGACGGTCGTGTTGCACGTCACCAACAACGGCCCCGAGGACGTGACCATCTCGCAGGTGCTCGTCGACGAGGCGTACTGGAACTTCGAGGTGCGGGGTGCCGGCGGCGACCGGACGCTCGAACCCCGCGACAGCGCCCGGGTTGTCGTCCCCTACCACTGGGAACCCGGCTGGGACCTCGAAGCGGACCTCGTTCTCGACGACGGCACGACCATCGGTCACGAAATCGAGGCCCCACAGGAGTCGCCCGGATTCACCGTCGACGTCCTCTGGACGCTCGCGCTCGTCGGCGTGTTCGTCGGCCTGATTCCGGTGGTCCTGGGCATGCTGTGGTTCCCGTTCATCCGGTCGATGAGCGACAGGGCGCTCCACGCCATCCTCCTGTTCGCGGCGGGCGTGCTGGGCTTTCTCGCGTTCGACGCCGGGTTCGAGGCGCTCGAACTGGCCGAGCGTGTCGCGGGGGTCTACGAGGGGGAGTTGCTCATCGTCGCGGGCGTCCTGGGGGCGCTGTTGCTCGTCCAGGCCGTGAGTGCGTGGCGCGAGGGGCGCGCCAAAGCGGGCGACGCCCGGGCCAGCAGCGGCCTCTGGGTCGCGTACCTCGTCGCCCTGGGTATCGGCCTGCACAACCTCGCCGAGGGGCTGGCCATCGGGAGTTCGTTCGCCCTCGGCCGGGCCGCGCTCGGTACCTTCCTCGTCATCGGGTTCATGCTCCACAACGTG
>PXQO01000001.1:8442-23361 GCA_003021285.1 Halobacteriales archaeon QH_2_65_14
TACTCGCCGATGCTCGGCGCGTTCTTTCTCGCGTTCGGCGTCGGCGCTATCCTCCAGGTCGACTGGGAGATTGCAGGGATGGTCCGCGGGCAGGGCGGCCGCGTCGCCAGCGCGACGAACCTGCTCGCGTTCCTCGTCGGCTTCGTCATCATGTACGTGACCGACATCTTCGTCGTCCTCTAGGGGCGCTCGTTTCTGTTCTGTGACGGCCCCGGTCCGTCGAGTCTCCGGGGTTGCTACTCGTCGGCAGCGTCGAAGTGGTGGCCACACTCGGGGCAGGTCACCTCGTCGTGGCGGAGCGCGACGCTGTGTTCGCGGACGTCGCGCATCACCTCGGAGATGCGGTCCTCGGCCTCCATCTCCTCCTCGACGGTGAGGTCGACGCCCTCGACTTCGAGCAGGAACTTCGCTACCTCCGTGGCCTCGTACATCACGTCGTCGAGTTCCTCGGCGGTGAAAAAGTCACACATAGCGCCGTAGAGAAAGGTTGCGCCGGACTTGCGGACCTTCTCCTCGAACGACGACCGGGCCTGGTTGACCGCCTGCGGGGAGTAGGTGTCTGTCATGAAGGGGACGAGATGGGGGAGGTTCTCGCCGATTTTCGTCATCTCGACGCCCGTCTCCGTCCGGAAGTCGGCACAGAGGCGGGCAATCGCCCACTCGCGGGCTGTGATATACGTTCGCTCGCGCAGGAACTCGTTGGCGCGGTCGTACGTGCTGCCGTCGATCTTCTGGAACTTCTCGTATTTCCGGACGTCCTCGGGGACGTCAGTGTCTGCCCCCGGGTGGTCGACGTCGGCCTCCATCGGGCCGCTGTCGTCCATCGCGCTGTCGTCGGGACCCGCGTCTCCGGCGTCCCGGTCGCTGGCGTCCGAACCGTCCCGGCGGTCGTCCCGGGGGTCGTCCGGTGGTCCGTCACTCGTCTCGTCGGCCGCAGTGGGGTCGTCCGATTGCCCGTCGACGTCGTCTGGCTGGGTGCCCGATTCCGTCGACGGCGCTGGGTCGTCTGCCATACCCCAAGGTGGGAGCGCGGGCAGAAAAAGGGTATCGCCGCAGTTCCGCAGGTCGCTGAATTTTTAATCGCGTGGGCCGTCGCCCCTCCTATGCAGATCATCGTCGGCGTCGACGGGAGCGAGGGCGGGATGCAGACGCTGGAGGAGGCCGTCGCCCGGGCACAGGCGGCAGACGACGACCTCACCGTCGCCGTCTACAGTCCCGAGGGGTCGGCCGCCGACGTCGAAGCGGCGGTTCGCAACCGCCTCGACGCTCTCGGGTTCGACGCCCGGATACAGGTGCTCGACGGCGACCCCGGGGCCCGTCTGGTCGACGTCGCCCAACGGGAGGAGTACGACCGTATCGTGCTGTCGGGCGGACACGTGAGCCCGCTCGGCAAGGTCCAGGTGGACAGCGTCATCGAGTTCGTCCTGTTGAACGCACACACCACGGTGACACTGGTACGATGATGGACCGCTTTCCCGGGGACCCCGTCGACGGCTTTCCCGCACCGCCCCGGACGTTCACCGACAGCGAGGGCCGCGAGATCGAACTCCGCGAGGTCGACCCCGGGGCCGTCGAGGCGCTCGTGGAGATGTACCTGGCGTTCGATCCCCAGGACCGGGCGCAGGGTATCCCGCCGGTCAGCGAGGACGCAATCCGCGAGTGGCTCGACGTCGTGACTGGCCCCGAGGCGTTCGGCGTCGTCGCGTCCCACGGGGACAGCGCCGTCGGGCACGTCATGCTCGTCAGCGACGAACGCGGGGCGTACGAACTCGCCATCTTCGTCCTCCAGGACTACCAGGGCGCACACATCGGGACGGAACTCATCAGAACTGCGCTGGGACTCGCCGAACGCGAGGGGATCGAGCGGGTCTGGCTCTCCGTCGAACGGTGGAACTCGCCCGCCATCAGCCTCTACCGGAAGGTCGGGTTCGAGCGCGTCGGCGACGAGAGCTTCGAGCTAGAGATGGCGTTGCGGCTAGACACCCACAATCAGACCGAGAGGGTCGGCTGACTCGCGTATTCGAGGACGTGGAGGGCGGCCTTGCCGACCACCTCGTCGGGTTCGCCGGTGGGTGTCTCCCGGGGGACCACCAGGAAGTCGGCATCGAGTTCGTCGGCCACGTCGAGGATGACGCTCCCGGGCGTCTGCCCGAGTTTCGACCCGGAGAAGCCGACCGCACCGGAGAACGTGAACTCGACGCTCCCGTCTCTCGGGAGACAGTCGCGCACGGCGTCGGTGACCCCCTGCTGTTTCTCGGCGAGTTCGTCCGGCGGGACGTCCCCGGTTTCGACGCCGTGCATCATCCGGTGGTCGACGAAGTGCAGGAGGTGGACGTCGGCCCCGTATCGACCCGCCAGGGCGACGGCGTACTCGGCGGCCTCCCGGGACTGTTCGCTGCTGTCGACCGCCACGAGGACGAGGTCGATGTCGATGGCCATCGCCCGAGACTGGGGGCGGCGACAGCAAAAAACGCATGGTCCGCATCGAGAAGCACGCGCTTTTTATCGAACCCGCCGGAAGTACGGGTATGTTCGAGACGGTGGTCATCGCGACCGATGGCTCCGAGAGCGCCCGGCGTGGCGTCCGGATGGCGCTCGACGTCGCTGACCGGTTCGACGCGACCGTCCACGCGCTGTACGTCGTCGACACCGACGAGATCGAGACCTCGCCCGAGGACGCCCTCTCGTTTGTCGCAAGCGAGGGCAACGCCGGCGACCGCGACGTCGTGACCGCTATCGAGCACGGCGACCCGGCGACGGAGATAATCGAGTACGCCGAGGACGTCGATGCCGACGTCGTCGCGATGGGGACCCGCGGCCGCCACGGCGACCACGCGTTCCTGCTCGGGAGCGTCGCCGAGGCCGTGGTGCGGCGCGCGCCGATGCCGGTCCTGACCGTCCGCCAGCTCGACGAGGACGAAACCGTCTGATAGTGGTTGTCGTGAGTATGTACCGCCGTGGCCGTCCCGTTTCCCGTAGACAGCGGCGAACCGCTTCCTTCTTGGCAGTTGGCGGCAACATTGGGGTATGCAAGACTGGCTCATCGACGACGACCGGCACTCTATCGGTCGCAAATCCGTCCTTCCGGGGGAGGGGTTCTTCCGCCCGGACTCTATCGAGCACGAACAGGCCGAACGCGAGGCCGCAGAGACGCTGTCAGACGCGGGGGTGGTCGTGGTTGCCGACCCCGACGCCGACGGACTCGCATCGACGACACTCGTCCGTATCGCCCGCGGCGAGGGGGCACTCCTGCCGGCCGGCCCACACGAGATACAGGAGGCGCTGACGTGGGTCGCCGAGTACGCCGATACCGGGGCCGAACTGTACGTCTGTGACCTCTGTCCGGACAGCGAGAGCGACGTCGAACCGCTGGAGGCGGTCGTCTCCCGCGTCGGGTCCGTCGCGTGGTACGACCACCACCAGTGGGACGACGACCTCGCGGCACGCGTCCAGCAAGCGGGCGTCGACCTCGTTGTCGGCGAATCCGACGAGGTCTGTACCGCCGACGTCGTCCTCGCACAGCTGGACCACGAGTTCGACGACCGGTTCGACGAACTCGCCCGGGTGACACGCGACCACGACCTCTGGGTCCGCGAGGACGAGCGGTCGGACGACCTCGCGGACTACGCCTACTGGGTCGACCCCGAGGAGTACGTCGAGACGGTGCTCGAACACGGCGTCGACTTCCCGCCCGAAGTGGGGGAGTTTCTCGCCGAGCGCCGCGTCGAGAAGGAGGCGCTCATCGAGAAGGCCACAGAGCGCGCGGAACTCCGCGACGTCGGCCCGTGGACTGTCGGCGTTACCTACGGCCGGTGCTCACAGAACGAGGTTGCGGAGGCGCTCCGCCAGCAGGGTGCCGACGCCGCCGTCATCGTCAAGCCCGCGGGGTCGGCGTCCATCCGCGGCACCGAGGGCTTCGAGCGCTGTCACGAGGTCGCTGCCCAGGTCAACGGCGGCGGCCACCCCAGGGCCGCTGGCTGCAAGCCCGACATCTACGACGACATGCTCGATTACGCCCACCACTGGACGACCCACGGTGCCGTCGCAAAACAGGCTATCGTCGACGCGTTCCGCCGGCTTGCCGACGACGTCGAGGAGGCTGTCGGAGCGGTCGAAGACGCCGAGGAATCGGGCGAGAACTGCTAGTGGTTATTATGACTCCTTACCGCCGTGCTGTCATAGTCCAGGTGTGTGAGACGGCGAAATGGGGGTGCACGTGTCCTGGTCACGAAAACAATCACAACAACCACTATCACTCTCCGGTCGCGAGATGCCACTGTCGACCCGAAAACCTCCGCTTGCCACGTTTGACAGTCAGGGATGAGTTTCTTCGTCCCACTCACCCTTGTTCTTGATAAGGAACTTCATATCCCCTTCAAAAACAGTCTCACCGTCCTGGTTCGTCACCTCCGTATCAATCGTTACCATGTCGGCATCGTCAATGCTAGAAATCTCTTTTTTTTCTGTAACTTCCATCTCCATGGAGATTGTATCGTCCATTACCACAGCATTGGGAATATCCATGTAGTTCATGCCCAGGAACGCGTACACCGTCCGTTCGACGATGCCACAGCGGTAGACGAAGCCCGTCGCGAGGATGAACGTCATGGGGCCGTGGGCGACGCGTTCGCGGAAGGGACCCTCCTCGGCGAAGTGGCGGTTCGTGTGGAGTTCGGTCCAGTCTCCGGCGAACATCGAGTGCATCACGAAGTCCGACTCGGTGACCGTCCGGCCGACGCTCTCGAACGTCTGTCCGACCTCGAAGTCCTCCCAGTAGTGGGGTTCGTAGCTGTATGCCATATTCCGGTTGTTTCACAGAAACGGTAAATACGTTCCGCTCCCCAGGGTGGCGTCCCCACGACATTCGGTTCCATATCCGCAGTAACTAGCAGTTAAGCCCACCGAGACAGACAGACACAGTATGCAGACGACAACCGAGGACGGAGTCCTGTGGGTCACGTTCGACCGACCCGAGGTGATGAACGCCTTCACGACGGAGACGGCAGCGGAACTCGCGGACGTCGTCTCCGGAGCCGACCCCGACACACACGATGCAGTCGTCCTGACCGGCGAGGGCGAGGCGTTCAGCGCGGGCGGGGACATCGAAGCGATGGCCGAGCGCGAGGAGACGCCACGCGAGGCATACGAGCGGGTCAGCGAGACGTTCGGTCGCCTCGCCGAGGCGATGTTCGAGTGTCGCGTCCCAATCGTGGCGAAAGTCAACGGCGACGCCGTCGGGGCGGGGCTTGCGATCACGGCGCTCTCGGATTTCGCCTACGCCGTCGAGGACGCCACGTTCTCGTGTGCGTTCGTCCACGTCGGCCTCATCCCCGACACGGGCGGCTCGTTTCTTCTCCCGAAACTCGTCGGCCTCCGTGCGGCCAAGCGGCTGGCGTTCACCGGGGAGTTCTTCCCGGCCGACGAGGCTGCCGAACTCGATCTGATAACCGAGGTTGTTCCGGAAGACGAACTCGACGGGCGCGTCGAGGAGTTGCTGGAGACGCTTTCCGCGCGGCCCAGCGAGACCATCGGAATCGCCAAGCAGGCGATACACAACAACCTCGGCCGCCAGTGGCGGGACGCGATGGACCACGAGAATATGCTCCAGGTCCACGTGGAGGGCCGCGACGCCGAGTTCGACTAGGCTGTACGGTGCTGTTCGGATGAGGACAACAGCAGTGACGAACAGCGTGAAAGCCCCTTTCATACGGACGTTCGTGATTTTTTACCGCCATGCAGTCACACATATCCCGTTTCAGCCGCCGAAACAGGCGATAATTCCGGGTCAGGCCGAAAATAGTCACGAACGTCCGTATCAGTCCCGCCCGGCCTGGAAAGCCACGCAGGGTGGTACTTTCATGCTGTTCGCAACTTCGAAGTCCCACATTTGACCAACGATACTGATACCTAGCGAACATTCAAATACCATGCCGGGACCAGCCACCGTATGGACGACGCGCTCAGGGAGCGAGTCGAGGCACTCGAACGGGCAGTGACCGACGGCGACCACGACTTCTCGACGCTCGCGGCGGAAGCCGACGCGGTCGAACGACTGGCGGACGTCGAGGAACGGCTCGACGAACTCGAAGACCGGCTGGCCGAACTCGACGCGGCGACGCAGGCACTGCGTGGCTACGTCGGGAACGTCCGCTCGGTCAACCAGGACGTCGAGAAGCGCGCCGACGCCGCGATGGCGAAAGCCCAGGCGCTCGAAGCCGCACTCTCCGAATCCGGCACAGCCCGAACACGGAACGCCCCCGACGACAGCACCGAGGGACGAGCGGCGGACGCCCGGGACTCGACGACCGAGTTCACATCACAACCCGACACTTCGCCAGCGAGTCGACGCCATAACACCCCTCCGTCGGCGAGTGCGCCGACGCCGGACGGCGGACTCGGGGATACTCAGTCACAGACGGGCGTCCCGGGACTCAGTCCGAACGAGGGAGTGACAGCCGGGAGTGGCGACTCCCCGGGGAGCCACGAACACCGCTGTCGGGCGTGTGGGCAGAGGCGACCGGTCGAGGACAACAGAGGAGAGCAACAGGTCGAACGCAACAGAGGAGAGCAACAGGTCGGGAGCCAAACGGCAGGACAGCCACCGACAGGAGAGCCAACCCGGTCGGCTGGACAACCGCCGAACGACCCCGAGACGGGCAGGCGAACCGACGCGATGGGGCCTGACTCCGGAGAGTTCCAGCACCCGAGCGACGACCCGTTGATTTCCGACGAGACCGACGACGACACCGGTCGACTGGCACGGTTCCGGGAACTCCTCTAGCCGGACGTTTAAGTACAGGGACGCGACCAGGAGAGTCCATGCCCGACCTCACGACACGGTTGCCCGAGAGCGTTCGGTCGGTGCTCGGCTCCGGGGAGTCCACGACCGGCTGTGGGTGCGAACCGTCGTTTGATGACGGCGTGCTCGTGGTCGACGCGACGGAGTGCCAGTTCGGGGGACAACTCGAAGCGAGTCCGGAGTGTCGCGAGGCGGTCATCGGGTCGCTGACCGAGCGGGACGCGACTGCCGTTCGAACGGAAACCGGGGGCGTCGAGCGGGCCTACGAGGACGACGCCGCGGCGTTGCTCGTCGCTGCCGGCCGGTTCGTCGAGACGGCGGCGTTTCACGACCAGCGGCTGGCGGACCGCGCCCGGAGTGACCCGCTGGCTGCGTGTCGCGAGGCGACCGGCCGTGCGGACGCCGTCGCGGATGTCGCCGCCGAAACCGGGCTCGCCGAACTGACCGCCCGTGCGGGCAGCTACGAAACCGCCCTGTCGCCCTACGTGGGACCGACAGTGAGCCACTGGCGCGTCGAGACGACGCCGCCACCGGGGACGAGGTTGACCGCCGTGCGGGAACTCGAAACGGGTGCGACCGTGCGTCACTACGACCCCGATGGCAAGCCGCCTCGGTACTTCCTGGAGCCCGTCGAGCGACAGCTTCCCGAACACGCACTCGCGACGCTCGCCGAGGCGTACAGACGGCTCGCAAACGGCGAGGTTGATGGCGGGGACCGGGCACCTGCACGCGCCGTTCGGGCAGTCGTCGCCGACCGGTATCCCGACGACAGCACGGACGCACCAGCGGACGGGACAGGGGGGAGCGAGACCCCGGGGCCGGTGGCCGAACAGGTGCGACGCGTCCTCGAAAAACACGCCCGCGGCTACGGGTTGCTCGAAGACCTGTTTGCCGACCCCGGACTCTCAGACGCGTTCGTCACCGCACCGGCCCCGTCGAACCGGTTGCGCGTCACGGTCGACGGCGAAACGCTGGTGACGAACGTCAAACTGACCGGGGAGGGCGTCGCGGCGCTCTCCTCGCGGTTCCGTCGCGAGAGCGGCCGCGCGTTCTCGCGCGCCGACCCGACGCTGGACGCGACCGCGGAGGTCGCTTCCCGGCGAATCCGTATCGCGGGCGTGACCGAACCGCCGAGCACCGGGACAGCGTTCGCCTTCCGTGCCCAGGACCGGGAGGTCTGGACGCTTCCGGCGCTCGTGGCAAACGGGACCATCTCGGCCGACGGGGCGGCACTCCTCTCGGTCGGTGTCGAGCGCGGCAGTGCGATCCTGCTCGCCGGACCCCGCGGCGCGGGGAAGACCACGATGCTCGGCGCACTGCTCTGGGAACTGCCGCCGGCAGTCAGGACCGTCGTCATCGAGGACACGCCCGAATTACCCGTCGCGCCGCTACAGGAAAGTGGCCGTGACGTCCAGGCGCTGCTGGCGAGCGGGGAAAGCGAGGAACTCTCACCAGCCCAAGCACTCCGCACGGCGCTCAGACTCGGTGACGGTGCGCTGGCAGTCGGGGAAGTCCGGGGTGAGGAGGCAGGCGTCCTCTACGAGGCGATGCGGGTCGGCGCAAGCAGCGAGGCCGTCCTCGGGACGATTCACGGCCACGGCGGGGAATCGGTCTACGAGCGGGTCGTGACGGACCTGGGTGTCCCGTCGAGCGCGTTCGGTGTGACCGACCTCGTCGTGACGCTCGAATCGACGGCCGCCGGCGTCCGCCGCGTCAGCGCCATCGAGGAAGTCATCGGCGGCGACCCGCCGGGCTTCGAGACGCTGTTCGAACGGACGAACGAGGGCCTCGCCTCGACCCACCGAATCGACCGCGGGAACAGCCGCGTCGTCGCATCGCTCGCCACTCCCGAGGAGTCGTATGCCGACGTCCGCGAGCGACTCGCCACCAGGGCACGGCTCCTCGACGCGCTCGCGGACCGCAACGCCACCGACGGCGACACCGTCACCGAAGCGTGTGCGAACCGCCAGCGATGAGTGCAATAGCATGGGTCGTCTCGGCGCTTGCCCGACTGTATCCGTGGGCGGTCGAGCCAAGCGAGCAGTTGCGGGACGCCCTCGACTTTCTCGGCTGGGCGGTCACGCCGACGCATCTCGTCCGCGCCGGGTACGGTGCCGGCGTGGCCGTCGGTACACCCCTCCTTCTCGCGGGTCCGTTCGTTCCCGGCCAGTTCCGCCCCGCTCTCGGACTGGCGGCAGTCGCACTCGCGCTGTCGGCTGTCCACCTGGTCCACGTCGCGCCGGTGCTGGCCGCGACGGCCCGGCGGACGAGCGCGCTCGGTGCCGCACCGGACCTGGTCGCCCGGGCAGTCCTGAGCATGCAACTCTCGCCGACGCCCGAGCGGGCGGCCGAGTTCGCTGCGCGCACCGGCGAGGGCGTCCTGGCCGAGAGCCTGGCCAGTCACGTCCGGCAGACGCGCCACACAGCCGGGTCCGGACTGTCGGCGTTCGGTGACGCCTGGGCGGACCTGTTCCCGTCGCTCCGGCGCTCCTTTGCCCTCATCACAGTCGCCGGACGGACGCCCGACCACGACCGCCATCGACTGCTCGACCGGGCGCTCTCGGTCGTCCTCGACGGGGTTCGCGAGGAGATGCAGTCGTTCGCCGCCCGGATACGCGCTCCCGCGACGGCGCTGTACGCCTTCGGCGTCCTCCTGCCGACGGCGCTCGTCGCGCTGTTGCCTGCCGCCGGGGCGGCCGGCATCGTCGTGACGCCGCCGGTCGTCGTCGTGCTGTACAACCTGCTGTTGCCGGCGCTCCTCGTGGCCGCGTCGGGCTGGTTGCTGGTTCGGCGGCCGGTCGCGTTCCCGCCGCCGGAGGTCACCAGCGACCATCCCGACGTTCCCGACCGGACCGCGCTCGCCGGCCTGTCCGGCCTCGTCGCGGGCGTGACGGCCTGGCTTGTCGCGGCGCGGTGGTTCCCGGCCTGGGGTCCCCCGATTGCGGCACTCGGCCTGGGCTGTGGGACTGCACTCGTCATCTACCACCGGCCAGTCATGGCAGTCTACGACCGCGTCCGACAGGTCGAGGCGGGACTCTCGGACGCCCTCGAACTGGTCGGCAGGCGCGTCGCCAACGGCAGGGCGGTCGAGACGGCCATCGCGGACGTCGCCGACGACCTCGACGGCGAGATGGGCGACGTCCTGGCAGAGGGGGAGCGCCAGCAGCGACAGCTCCAGGTCGGCGTCGACGAGGCGTTTCTCGGCCGCCACGGTGCGCTCGATGCGGTCCCGAGTCCACGCGTCAGGGGGAGTTTCGCACTGCTCTCGCTCGCGGGCGAGGAGGGCCGGCCCGCGGGAGCGGCGTTGCTCGCGCTCGCCGAACACGTCGAAGACCTGCAGCGCATCGAGCGGGAGGCCCGCCACAGCCTCGCCCACGTCTGTCGAACCCTCCGGAGTACGGCCCTCCTCTTTGGCCCGATGGTCGCGGGGTCGACCGTCGCGCTCGCCGACGGTATGAGTGCCGAGGACGCCCTGCCGGGGGGGTCGGGGTCGCTCACCTGGCTCGGCGGCCCCGTCGGCGTCTACGTACTCGTGCTGGCAGTCCTCCTGACGACGCTCTCGGTCGGCCTGGTCCGGGGCTTCGACCGGGCCCTCGTCGGGTACCGCGTCGGCTGGGCGCTCGTGTCGGCGACGCTCACCTACCTGTGTTCGTACCTGCTGGTCGGGACGGTGATATGAGCGGCTACTGACAACCGATCCGTGTTACCGGGAGTCGAGAGAAAGGAATAGTTGCTTATACGCGACTCCCCAACTCGGGATATGCTCAGAGGCGAATTCGAGGCGGACGAGCAGTCGCCGGCGGAACTCCGTTCGGCGTACGACGCCCGGCTCGGGGAGGTGATCGACGCGGTCGGCCCCGAGACGGTGGCCGAGCGGACGGGCGTCGACGTCGACACGCTGTCGGCGCTGGTCGACGGCGAGTCACCCGAGTTGACGCTCGAAGAGGCGGCGAGCATCCTCGCAACCGACGAGGACCTCCCCGATGCCGGGAGCATCGAGGCCGAAGCGCTCGACATCCTGTTGCTGGGGATGTCGATGGCCGTCCTGGACGTCGAGGCGGTGGCCTCCGGCATCGACGACGCGATGGACCCCAAGGAGATACAGCAGAAAGCCGAGGGACGATACCCGATGACGCTCGACGAGTACGCCCTCCTTCACAGCTTCATCGAGAGCAGGCGATGACCGGGACAGTCGCCATCCTCGGCTGCGGGTACGTCGGCATCGAACTCGGGGGACGGCTTGCCGACGAGGGCCCGGTCGAAGCCCCGGACCAGGCCGACCGAGAGCGTCGTCAGGAGGACTGCCAGCACGAGTACGTAGACGCCGACGGACGTGGTCGTCTACGCGGCCAGCCCCGGCCGCCGCGGCGAGGAGGCGGTACGCGAGACGTACGTCGAGGGACAGCGGGCCGTTCTCGACTACTTCGGCGGGCGGTCGAACCCGCCCGACCGGTACATCTACACGTCGAGTACGGGCGTCTACGGCGACCACGACGGCGCGTGGGTCGACGAGGAGACGCCGCTTTCCCCGACGACGGAACGGGAACGCATCCTCGTCGACGCCGAAACCGTCGCACTCGACGGGGCCGCCGAGTCCGGTATCGATGGCACAGTCGCGCGGTTCGCGGGGCTGTACGGGCCGGACCGGTACCGGCTGGGCCGGTATCTGGAGTGTCCCGTCACGGATGGATACCTGAACCTCACGCACCGGGACGACGCTGCTGGGGCGCTCGCGTACTTCCTGCGCGAGGACTGCGCCCGCGATGACGTGGTGCTGGTCGTCGACGACGAGCCGGTTTCGAAGTGGGACCTCGCCGACTGGCTGGCCGCGGCGTGTGGCGAACCCGAGCCACCGAAGCAGACGAAAGCGCAACGACTCGCCGACGAGACGCTCTCCCCGGCCGCGAAAGGGCGTCTCCCACCAGTCACTCGCCGTGACTGTTCGGCTGGGAGGCAATACTGACCGTCGTGACCGGGTAAAAGAGCAATATTGATTTGTACCCGGAGCGACCGGTTGGGTATGGGCGTCATCGACGCCGCTGACGAGGTCCTCGATTCGGTCGCGTCGGAACTCCCAGACGAGCCGCTTCTCGCCGTCGCTCTGGTCGCCGCCCTGGTCGCCCTCGCCATCGGCGGCTGGCTCCTTCTGGGATACCTCAGACGGACCCCCGGCGAACGGTTTGCGCGTCTCGTCGGCGGGCCCGAGGCGCTGGCCGTCCTGATGCATCCCAATCCCGACCCCGACGCGATGTCGTGTGCCCTCGCCGTCCAGACTATCGCGGAGAGTCGAGAGACGGATACGACCCTCTACTATCCCGGGCAGATACGCCACCACGAGAACCGCGCGTTCGAGACGGTGCTCGACATGGATTTCGAGCGCATCGAGGAGGCGGAAACAATCGAGGAGACAGATGTCGTGCTCGTCGACCACAACGAACCCCGCGGGTTCCGTGGCTCCGAATCGATTGGTCCCCTGGCCGTCGTCGATCACCATCCCGGCGACGGGACCGGCCGGGAGTTTACCGACGTTCGGACCGACAACGGTGCCTGTGCGACGATTTTCAGCGAGTACTTCGACGAGATGGGCTGGGAGCCGGTCCACCCGGACGAGATGGCAACACAGGAGAGTCTCGACGAGGCGATCCAGCCGGACACGTCGACCGCGCTGATATAGTTCCTCTATGACGGCATCGACGAGGACAAACTCGACCGCATCGCGAACCCCGACATGGACCCGGAATCGCTCGACGTCAAGGCGCGGGCCATCTCCCGGCGGGACGTCCGGTCGGCCTTCGCAGTCAGCGACGTCGGCACCGTCTCCAACGTCGACGCCATCCCGCAGGCTGCCGACGAACTCCGACGGCTGGAGGGCATCAACGCCGTCGTCGTCATGGGTGACAAGGACGGCCAGCTCCAGCTTTCGGGACGGTCGAGCGACGACCGCGTCCACATGGGCAAGATACTCGAAGCGGCCGTCAAGGACATCCCGATGGGGACTGCGGGCGGCCACGCCAGGATGGGTGGCGGCCAGTGTTCGCTCGAACACATGCAAGGGATCGGTCCCAGCAATGGCCTGAGCCGCCAGGAGTTCAAAGAGCGCCTGTTCGCCGCGATGAACGGCGATCTGTAACGGTCGATGTCCGGGTCTTCCGGCCTCGCATGGCTCCTCTGGACCGGCTGTTCGACCCGGCGAAGCCGGCCTGTTCGTGTTCGTCGCCCTCGCCGTAGGTGTCGGCGCACTCGTCCTGTGGGTCCGAGTCCTGACCGGCTCCTTCGCGGTCCAGAGAACAATATCGAAACCGACAATTATCACGAGGGATTGATCGTTTCGAACCCCGATATTTCACCTCGAACCCCTCCCCAGACACGTGATTCGATACCCTCGAATCCACTTTCACCTCGGTTCGTCAGACGACCATACTCGAAAAGACACTTCGGGCTGAAAGGTCAGTTTGGACAACCGGGCAGGAACGGACGAACGGAAGGAAGCAGTCGGCGACGGAGTTACTCGGGGTCGAGACCGTCGTTGGTCACGCGCATGACCGCCTCGCCGTCAGCGAGGTTGGGCGCGTCGACGAGCCTGACGATCCGTTTGTCGGCCTTGGATTTGCGCAGGTAGATGCGGAACGTGGAGGTGTGTCCGAGGATGTTGCCCCCGATGGGCTGGGTCGGGTCGCCGAAGAACGAATCCGGGTTGGCCGCGACCTGGTTGGTCACGATGACGGCGGTGTTGTTGAGGTCGCCGACCCGCATGAGGTCGTGGAGGTGTTTGTTGAGTTTCTGCTGGCGCTCGGCGAGTTCGCCGCGGCCGACGTACTCCGCGCGGAAGTGCGCAGTCAGCGAGTCGACACAGAGCAGGCGGACGGGGAACTCCCCGTCCTGGCTGTCGCTGGCGATCTCCTGGGCCTTTTCGGCCAGCAGTATCTGGTGGTTGGAGTTGAACGCCTTCGCGACGTGTATCTTGTCGAGCAGCGCCTCGACGAGTTCCACCAGGAGGTCGTCGTCGCCCGCGTCGGCGTCGTCCTCGTCGGCAACGCCGTGCAGCACCATCGTGTCCTCGATGACCTCGTCGTCGAGTCCGCGAACCATGTCGTCGATGCGTTCGGGGCGGAACGTGTCCTCGGAGTCGACGAAGATGGCGCTGCCCTCCAGCCCGCCGTGCTCGCTGGGGAGCTGGACGTTAACCGCGAGCTGGTGAGTGACCTGGGACTTGCCGGAGCCGAACTCGCCGTACACCTCGGTGATCGACTGGGTTTCGACGCCGCCCCCGAGCAGTTCGTCGACTTCCTCGACGCCCCACGTGAGTTTGCCGATCTGTTCGCGCCGCTCCAGCACCGCCGCGCCGCTCTCGAACCCGCCGATGTCGGCGGCCTCGCGCGCGGCGTTGATGATGTCGGCCGCGCTCGACTCGCCGATGTCCGCCGTGTTCGACAGCTCCCCGGGGCTCGCGACTGCAATCCCCTGATAGTCGTCGAATCCGTTCTCTTCAAGCTTCTGTGCCGTCGCCGGTCCGACACCCGGCAGTTCTTGGAGGTCTTGTGTCGCCATACCCGGCGATTGCTCCCCCTGCTACATAAACCCCCGTTAACAGCACGGTGAAAGTATAACCGAAGTACGCAAACGGCACCTATCGCAGTAGAATGTGGGGGGTTAAAATGCGGAGCTGACGGAGTTACGGGAAGCGTCTCGACTGGCGTCGTGGTCGCGGGGATTCAAGCCGCGGGAGGCCAAAGCGTGGGGCATGATACGACCGGAACTCGGCGGACGGACGGCACTCGTTACCGGTTCGGCGAAGGGTATCGGTCGCGAGTTACTGCTGGGCATCGCCGAGTGTGGCGCGGACGTGGCCGTTCACTACAACACGAGCGAGGATGCCGCTCGCGAGGGGGCCGAGCAGGCCAGAGAGTCGGGATGCGAGGCGACGGTGGTGCAGGGCGACGTAACCCGGCCGGGGGAGGTCGACTCGCTGTTCGATGCGGTGGAACGCGACCTCGGGACCGTCGACGTTCTGGCCGCTGATGTAGTCGCTGTCGTCTTCGAGGAAGAAAAACACTGCCTGTCGCATGTCGTCGAACGACGCGGGGCGGCCACGCGGGAGTTCGTCGGGGAACTCCGCGGAG
>PXQO01000002.1:0-9334 GCA_003021285.1 Halobacteriales archaeon QH_2_65_14
GAACCCGAGGAATGTCGTCATCTCGCCGGACGCCTCGGGGTCGAGCACGTGTTCGGCCTCCACGATGAACGATTCAGACCCGGCAAACGCCGCGGTTCCGAACGTGCCCAGGACGGCGACGACCCCGACGAGGAAGAAATAATCCCCGAACCGCGTGACGAGAAACGCCTTCTTCGCGGCACTGGCCGGGGCCCGCTCGCGGAACCAGAAGCCGATGAGCAGCCACGAGCACAGCCCGACGAGTTCGAAGAACATGAACGCCATCAGGAGGTTGTCACTGTAGACGAACGCGAGCATCGAGAAGGTGAAAAGCGAGAGGCTGGCGTAGTACCGCCGGAGGCCGATTTCGCCCTCGTCGTTCATGTACCCCAGCGAGAAGACGTGCACGAGAAACGAGATGAGCGAGACGATGACCAGCATGAGTCCGGACAGCGGGTCGACGAGCAGGCCGAACGTGAGTTCGACGCCCGAACCGTTGCCGCCGACGAACGTGAACAGCGTCTCCTCGTGAGGGCCGGCCCCCGTCAGTAGTTTGGCGACGACCCACAGCGAGAGGCCCAGCGAGAAGCCGGTCGCGGTGATGCCCGCAAGCGCCCCCCGCTTTGGCATGCGGGTCCCCAGCGCGAGGATGAGGAAAAACGACGCCAGGGGAACCAGTGCGATGCCCGCCACGACGTTGAATACGTCCACCATCTGTTACCACCTCATCGTCGTCGCTTCGGTCACGTCGATGTCGTCGAAGTTCCGGTTCAACACGAGGATAATGCCGATGCCGATAGCGACCTCCGCGGCCGCGAGTCCGATTGCGAACAGCGCGAACACCTGCCCGGTGAGGTTCCCGTGATAGAAGGCGAAGGCCACGAGGTTGATGTTCGCGGCGTTGAGCATCAGCTCGACGGACATCAGGAACATGAGTGCGTTCCGGCGGACGAGAATCCCGAACAGGCCGGTACAGAAGACGGCCGCCGAGAGCAGAAGGTACAGTTCGATTGCGACGGTCACTCGCCGTCACCTCCCTCGTCGTCGCGCTTGGCGAGCATCAGCGAGCCGTCGAGTGCGGCGTCGAGCAACACGCCGATGAGCACGAGAGCGACCAGGAAGTTCTCCGTGTTCCGGTAGAGCGCCTCCGTGCCGGCGGAGTCGGCCGCACCGACGAGTGCGTACCCCAGCCCGGCGACGATGCTGGCGCTGTCCGCAAAGCCGGTGACGTCGTCGAACCCGGCCGCGAGGAAGACGGCCGCCATGACGCCAAACAGCGCCACGGCGATGAGACCCGGTAGCAGACTCCTGTCGAGGTCGATGAGGCGCGGACGTGTCGTCATGTGCCGACCTCCTGTGACTCCGCCGTCGGTTCACGCCGCGTCAGCATGACGCCGAACGTTATCAGGATGAGGACGCCGCCGATGTAGACGAGTATCTGCATGGCGGCGAGGAACTCGGCCTGTAACATCACGTAGTGTATCGCCACGCTCGAAAGCGCGACACCGAGCAACAGCGCGGCGTGCCAGACGTCCCGGACGAGGACGACACCCAGGCTGCTTGCAACGGTTATCAGCGCGAACAGCCCGAATGCTATTTGCTCGAGTACCATCGTTACTGGATGGTCCACGCGGCGTACTTTTCAAGATTCCCCTTTTACGTCGCTGGAGCGCCGTTGCCGGCCAGCGTCCCCCTCGCTGGCGGCGCGTCAGACCGATCTTTGGGGTCACCACTACGACTGTCGCCCGGCTATCGGCCTGTCCCTGGAGATCGGCGATACTCGGGAGAAACCGTGAGTGCTATGCGGATGGGTACAGACAGGGTCGTATATGCACGATTTCGTCGTGGTGGGGGCAGGGCCGCCGGGGTCGCGGTTCGCCCGCCGCGCCGCCCAGCAGGGCTACGACGTCGTCGTCTTCGAACAGGGGGAGGTGGGCAAACCGCTGGCCTGTTCGGGCCACGTGAGCACCGATATCTGGGGGTTCGTTCCCGATGGAGCGCGTGAGCGACTCCAGCAAAACGAGATTTACGGTGCCAGGTTCCACACCGGCGGGGCCGACAGCGAGGCGTACCGCTTCTACAAGGAGTCGGTCGTCTCGAACGTCATCGACAGGGTCGAACTCGACAGGACGCTCGCGGCCGCGGCCCGGGACGCGGGTGTCGACGTCCGGGAAGGACACACCGTCGTTGGGTTACAGGAGCGCCGCGACCACGTCGACGTGCGGGTCCGGGGCCCCGATGGCGTCGAGACCCACAGGGGCCGGATGGTGGCAGGCTGTGACGGCCCCAAGTCGCGCGTCAGAAGCGAGGTGGGCCTCCCCGAACCGGACGAACTCCTCCACGGCGTGCTGGGCTTCGACGACAGCTCCGACGACCAGGACTTCGTCGACGTCCACCTGACCGTTCCGCGGTTTTTCGCGTGGCGGATTCCGCGCGGCGAGGCGGGCGTCGAGTACGGCCTGGCGATGGGCCCCGGCGACGAGGTTGGCGACACGTTCGAGTCGTTCACCGACGGATACGGCGTCGACACCGACAACCGGTGTTCGGGGCTCATCCCCATCGGGCCGCCGGAGACGGTCACGAGCGGTCGGCGGCATCCTCTACGGGATGACTGCTGCCGACTGTGCGGCCGCCGTCGTCGACCCCGACGACCCCTCGACGCTCGACGAGTACGAGACTGCCTGGCGGAGCGAACTCTCCCGGGACATCGAACTCGGCCACCTCGTTCGCAAGGGGTACTCGGCACCGAAAGCAGTCCAGGAGGCAGGAATGGGCCTGTTCGAGGGCGAAATCGGCGTCCACATGGACCGGCCGACGTCGCTTTTCACGCGGGAACAACTGCGTGCAATGTTGCCCCGGTGACTTCCGGGACCCAAAACAACACCGTATTCGTCTCCAGAAAAGTCAGCGACTATTCGACTGTCGACGCCTGTCAGTCTCCGGAGTGACAACCCGGGCCCGGTATCTTCTCATAGTGGTTGTTGTGACTCGTTTCGGCCCGGCGCGAAATTATCCCTGTTTCGGCGGCTGAAACGGGCGAGGAGTGACTCCACGGCGGTACATAATCACAACAACCACTATCAGTCGTCTTCGAGTGCTTCGGCGATGCGGTCGAGCGAGCGTCGGACGTCGTGGACCTCGTCGCGCAGTTTCTGGATTTCGCGGACGAGTTCCTCGTCGTCGCGTGCTTTCTCCGCGCCGCGGCCGCCGGGACCGCCCGGACCGCCGCCCATCGGGCCGCCGCCGGGACCGCCGCCCATCATGCCGCCCATCATCTGTGCGAACGGGTTGCCGCCCATGCCGCCGCCCATCATGTCCTCGGGCGGTTCGGGTCGTCCCTCGCTTTCCTCTTCCTGCTCGGCACGTTTCTGTCGGATTTCCTCGACGCGCTCGCGGAAGGATTTCTCCTGGGAGTCCGCTTCGTCTCCGGACTCCCCGCCGGATTCGGCCTGTTCGTCGGTCGCCTCGGATTCATCGTTGTCGTCTGCCATACGTCCGGCTTTCATTCCGTGCCGGAAAAACGTTCCGTACGAAACTCTCTCCCACCCCACAGGGGAACAAATCTGGCCTGATACGGACGTTCGTGACTATTTTTGGCCTGACCCGGAATTATCGCCTGTTTTGGCGGCTCAAACGGGATATGTGTGACTGCATGGCGGTAAAGAATCACGAACGTCCGTATGAGCCTCCGCCGGACAGTTCGGATTGCCTCCAGGCGGAAGAACGGGAAAAACGGAGAAACTACCCGTCAGTCGAGTCCTCGCCGGAGCCCTCGCCCGACTGGACCTCCTCGGGGTCGGGATTACCGACGATAATTGCGCCAGACATACCCTCCTCCTCGGCGGGTTCGGAGACGAACTCGTAGACGCCCTCGACCTCGAAGACGTGTTCGTGGACCGAGTCCTCGTCCTGCAGTTCCTCGACGCCCTGCCAGTCGGCCCCCTCGGGTTGCATCGTCGGGACGATGTTGTGGCCGCCGGTCTCGAACTGGAAGCGCACGAGCGTTCCCTCGTCGATTTCGAGGACTGGCGGTTCGAAGACTGGCTCACCGCCGGGTGCGACCTGGACGAGTTCAGCGCCCCTGTGCCCGCCGTCACCGCCAGGGTCGTCGCCCCCGGTATCGCCGTCGCTGGAGTCGACGTTGCCAGTGACCAGGAAGTCCGCGATGTTGCCCACGAGCACGTCGTTGTCGGCACGCTGGGTGTTCTCCGGCATCATGAAGCCGGTATCGCCGACGATGGCGGTGTCGCCCGACCGGATGAGGACGGGCGTGTCGGTTTCCGCACGGGTCGTCGACAGTTCGCTTCCGGCTATCGGAACCATCGTCTCGTCTTCCGACGCGCCCCCGACAGGTGTCGCGGTATCGAAGACCGCGCGGTCGACGCCGTCGGTCAGCATGGTGTCGCCGTCGGGTTCTGCGAAGATGCGCTGGTAGTTCAGGTCGTTCTCTTCGAGGTTGTACACGTACCCCGGTTCGGTGTACAGCCCCAGTTTGCTGAAGACGCTCTGGAGACCGGTGCTCGTTCCGAACTCCTGGCTGGGTTCGACGGCCATCACGACCCGGCCGCCGTCGTCGACGAACTTGCCGATGGCCTCGATATCGCCCTCGCTGTAGCCGCTGACGCCGACGCTGATGAGACCATCTGCGTCCTCGAGCAGGGACCCCAGTTCGGAGTTCCCGCCGGGGGGACTCGGCCCGCCGACCTGCTGTGTCGTCGACGCATCGAACCCGATTGGGGGTGTCGGACGGCCGACACCGCCCCTGCTGAACACTTTAACCTCGTGGCCCTCCTCGACGAGCGCGGCAACGAGTGGCTGGACTGCCCGCTCGGTCAGGGACCCCCCGACTTCGACGACGACCTTCTTTTCCAGCACGGCGCTGTCCATCTCGATGTCCGCCTGACCGGGCGTTCCGTCGGCAACGACGCGGTCAGTGCTGTACTGTGGGTTCTCGATGTCGACGTAATCCTGACCGCCCGACTCGGCCGTCTCGTCGCCGTCGACCGCGAGGCCCGCAACGAGTGAACCGGCCAGTACTACTGCAAACACCGCCAGGAACGTCACCACCGCTGTTTTCGTCAGTTTGTTCATGGCCGGTCACCTTCCGACTCGGCTTCCGTTTCGTTCATCGCCTTGATAAGTTGCTCGACGTCCGGGCCGGCGACGGCTTCGAGCGTGTCGATGTGTGGGATCGCCGGTTCGTATACCATCGCGTATCGGATCACCTGGACATCGGCCAGCGACGGGTTCTCGTCGTGGATGGCGACCAGCCCGTGGTCGGTCTTTGCGATGATGGGGATGTTGGAGAGGCCGGCGATCTGCCGTTTCTCGACCGTGTAATCGTCGAGTCCAGCGCGGTCCGCGGCCTCGTCGATGGCGTCACCGAGCGAGCCGATTTCGTCGGCGTACCCGTTCTCGACGGCTTCGACGCCGGTGTAGACGTCAGCTTTGGCGACCTCCTCGCGGGGAAGTTCGAGGCGGTCGCCGCGCTCTTCTATCACCGTCTCCAGGAAGACGTTCTGGAGTGTATCGAGTTGCGCCCAGTCCTCGGTGGGATGGGAGCCGGCCTTGTCCGGGCCGCTCGGCCCCCGTATCGGCGGAGTTGCCTGTGGCGCACCCGCGTTCACACCGACGCTTCCCGTCAGCGAGGTCGGCAGGACGTAAATTTCCTCCGCGGGCATCATCATGTAGTACCCCGCCGACGCGCTCAGGGTCTGGACGCTGGCCAGGACCGGCATCTCCTCGCTGGTCCGCTTGATCGACATGTACATGCGCTCGGTCGGGGCAGGGGACCCGCCGGGCGTGTTCATCTCCAGCACCACCGCATCGATGGAGTCGTCCGCTCTGATGTCGCGCAGTTCCTTCTCGAGGTTCGCCCCAATCGGTTCCGCTATCGGCCCCTCGATTGTGACGACGGCCACGGTACCGTCCGGTCCGTCACCGGTATCGGCGGACGTCGTTACGCCGAACAGCACCGCCCCGAAAGCAGCACCGACGACGACTGCCGCCACCGCAGCCAGTACGACGACTGCATACCGCTGTCGCCTTCCGGTCTCCGAAGGGCTCTGGGCACCAGTGTCCGGGTCGTCTTCCCCGACTGTGTCGTCTCCGGGTGCCGGGTCGGCACCCCCTTCGGGGCCGTCCCCCGCGTCCGGGTCGGCCCCTCCTGCAGGGTCGTCTCCCTCTTCTGGTGACTCGTCTGTGTCTCCACTCATTGTTTTTCGCCCTTGGAAGAGGGGCAATAATAACTTTTTTGAATTCCAGTATCACTGAAAGGAGCTATGCAGGACTGGGGTGGATGATTGGCTCTTTCTGTCGGGCCATCGTCAGAGAGACAGCGGACCACACACTGGATGCGAACCGAACACGACACGCCGAACCGCAAGGACCCACCAGATAGCTCCCTGGCGAGTGCGTGCAGTCCCTCCGGGTCGAGGACTGGAGCGGCGGAATACGGCTCCGGGATGCCGGTATTCGAACCCCTTTTGTCGCCGCCAGGGCAAGAGAGCGTAATGGAAGTACTGGTCGTCGGTGCCGGGACGATGGGCCGGTGGTTCGGAGAGGTGCTATCAGATGGTCCCCGAACCGTCGAACTCACGTACGTCGACGAGCGGCCGTCGGCCGCGAACGAGGCCACAGACCACCTCGGTGGCCGAACGCTCGCCGGCGACGACGAGGCGTTCGACGTGGTCTGTATCGCCGTTCCGATTCCCGTAGCGACCGACGCGATAGCCACCTACGCCGACAGGGCGACGACGGGAATCGTCGACGTCACCGGAACGATGAGGGAACCGGTCGACGCCATGCAACGACACGCGCCGGACCGGGAACGGATGAGCCTCCACCCGCTATTCGCGCCGACAGCCGAGCCGGGCAACGTCCCCGTCGTCGTCGACAGGGCGGGACCGGTAACCGACGGCGTCCGGGAAGCGCTCGAACGCCGGGGGAACAACGTGTTCGAAACCACGCCCGAGGAACACGACGAGATGATGGAGACGGTCCAGGCACGGGCCCACGCGGCGATCCTGGCGTTCGCCCTCGCCGGCGAGCAGGTCCCGGAGCGGTTTCACACGCCCGTCTCCGCCGACCTCGCCGGACTCGTCGAGACCGTAACCGGCGGCCCCGGTCGGGTGTACGCCGACATCCAGCGGGCCTTCGGCGGCGCGGCCGACGTCGCCGCGGCGGCATCCGACATCGCGTCGGCCGACGGGGAGCAGTTCGAGCGGCTCTACGAACGTGCCCGACAGGACGGGAACGCCAGCGGGGAGGACCGACGATGAACGAGGACCAGCGCCGTCAGGTCCGCGAGAACGCGAAGTATCTCCAGGCTGTCCGCCCGATTGACCCCGGGGAGATTCACGAGTACGTCGAGGGGGTCCCCCATCCCGCCGCCGTCCGGCAGGTGTTGCGGGAAAAAGCGCCGGCGCTCGGGTTGATCGAGCGCGCGGACGGCCGGTTCGAGCCAGTCGCGGACGGCCCGATGGAGGCGACGGTCCGCGCTATCGACCGGCTTCCCGAGGGCATCTTCCGGACGCTGGAGGACGCCCTGGTCGAGCAGTACGGTCCCGGCTGGCCGGATGGCGAGTCCGGCGAAGCGTTGCGGTCGGCCATCCGTGATTTCAAGCGGCGATATCTGCTCGATGCGCCGGTCACGTACGACGAACGGACGGCGCTGGGATACGCCATCTATCACCTGCCGCCGTACTTCGCCGCGGTGCAGTACGCCCTCGGGGAGTTGCTGGCGGACGGGCTGGTCCCGAACCACCTTCGGGTCCTCGACGTCGGCGCGGGCGTGGGCGGGCCCGCCCTGGGCATCGACGCGCTCGTCCCCGACGACGCGCTGGTCGAGTACCACGCAGTCGAACCCAGCCAGGCCGCGGCGGTGTGTGACACTCTGCTGGAAACCACCGGCCGGAACTTCCACCCGACGGTGCATCGACTCCCAATCGAGGAGTTCGAGCGAGGGGACCAGGGAGAGCCCGAGGAGTTCGACCTCGTCCTGTGTGCGAACGTCCTTTCGGAACTCGACGACCCGGAGGGGGTCCTCGCCGGATTGCTCGACAGGCTCACACCGGAGGGGACGGTACTCGCGCTGGCACCGGCAGACAGGAACACCGCGATTCAGCTTCGGGAGATAGAGCGGACGGTCGAGGAGCAAACGGACGCCACGAAATACGCGCCGACCGTCCGGCTGTGGCCCGGAAAGCGGCCAGAGAGCACCTCGTGGTCGTTCCGCCGGCACCCCGACCTCGACGTGCCGGGCTTCCAGCGGCGACTCGACGAGGGACGCCGAACCGACGCCGAGCGGGCCTGCGAGGAAACCGGCAATCGGGAGACGGACGGCAATCAGTCAGGGGACAGCGACCACCCGGGAGACACGGACGGGACCGGCGCGAGGCCCGTTCCGCCGGCGGGGTCCGGCGAGTTCGTCAACGTCGACGTGCAGTACGCCTACTCGCTGTTGCGGAGAGACGGGAAGACCGCGGTCGAGTTCCGGCCCGACCCGGGGCGGTTCGCACCGATGGCGACGATGGACGAGCACGTGACCGACCGCATCGACTGCGTCGGGATCAAGCTGAGTCACGACCTCGCGGAGGGTGGCAATCCCCTCTATCTCGTCGGGGACGGCAGCCAGCACGTCGACCACTTCGCCGTCGTGACCAGCGAGTCGGCGCTGAACCGCGACCTCGGGACGGCGGAGTACGGCGACCTCCTCGTGTTCGAGAACGTCCTCGTCCTGTGGAACGACGACGAGAGGGCCTACAACCTCGTCGTCGACGGCGAAACGGTCGTCGAACGGATTCCGGCGTGAGAACGGGCGTCGACCAGCAGTGGCGGGCGTCGCCAGACACAGGTTTTTTCGTATCGCTTCGAGTAACGCCGACATGGACAGGCTCAGGGAGTCGCTGCTGGAAGCCCCGATCATCGAGAAGGAGGGCTACCACTACTTCGTACATCCGATAAGCGACGGCGTGCCGATGCTCGAACCGGAACTGATGCGGGAAATCGTCATCCGCATCATCAGGAAAGCCGACCTGGAAGACGTCGACAAGATCATCGCGCCGGAGGCGATGGGCATCCACATCTCGACTGCCGTCTCGCTGATGACCGACATTCCGCTCGTCGTCGTGCGCAAGCGCGGCTACGGTCTCGACGGCGAGGTCTCGATTTCGCAGGTGACGGGCTACTCCGAGAGCGAGATGTACATCAACGACGTCACAGAGGGCGACCGCGTGCTGGTGCTCGACGACGTGCTCTCGACCGGGGGAACGCTGTTTGCCCTGTTGACCGCGCTGGACGACATCGGCGCGGAAATCGTCGACGTCGTCGCGGTCATCAAGAAGGTCGGCGGCGG
>PXQO01000002.1:9426-12323 GCA_003021285.1 Halobacteriales archaeon QH_2_65_14
GGCAACGAGACGGCGGACGAACACGTCGATGCGGCTCGGCGGGCCACCCGACGGGTACTCGAACGCCGGTGAGTCCACAACCCGCCAGGTATTTGCCGCCCCCTCTTGTAGGTACAGCCATCAGGAACGCTCTCGTGGGTCACGGTGTCACACACGGGGAGGAACGATGTACTCGTCAGCAAAGTATCTCATTCACGCGGAGGTCAGGACAGACGGGGTGGTCGAGCGGAGCGACGTCGTCGGGGCTATCTTCGGGCAGACGGAGGGATTGCTGGGCGAACAACTCGACCTCCGCGACCTCCAGGACTCCTCGAAGATCGGCCGGATCGACGTCCGCATCGAGTCGGAGGGCGGGCGCTCGTTCGGGACGGTCACCATCGCGAGCGGCCTCGACAGGGTCGAGACGGCCGTCCTCGCCGCCGGTCTGGAGACGATAGAGCGCGTCGGCCCCTGCCGGGCGGAGTGTACCGTCACCCACATCGAGGACGCCAGGGCGGCCAAACGGCGGGAACTCGTCGACCGGGCGACCGAACTGCTCGGGCAACTCGAAGAGACCACGGTGANNNNGGTCGCCGTGGAGGGGACGGACATCCCCGAGGAGATCGCCGACCTGACCCACGAACGCAACACGACGGCGTTTCTCGACGGCGACAGGGGCGGTGACCTCATCCTCAGGGAACTCGCGCAGGTCGGCAACGTCGACTACGTCGCGTTCGCGCCGTCGGGGAGGTCGGTCGAAGACCTGGACCGCGAGACCATCCGCTCGTCGCTCCGGCGGAAGGTCCCCTACGAGCAAGTTGCCGACGGACAGACCGCCAGGGAGGCGTTCGCACCGACCGACGGCGGGGCTGTCGAACCCGCAACGCCGGACCAGCACGACGGCCCCCAACCGGACGGGGAACCCCAGACGGCCCCGGCCTCCCCCCGCGAATCAACAGGTGACGACGCCGAAGGCGAGCGGACGGACGCGGACGCCGAGCGCGGTCAGGAACAACGGTCTGACGTCGAGCGCGATGCGCCCGCCGGAACGCAAGCGGACAGTCAGGCCGGTGAGACGACAGCCCAACCGCCCCGGAGGGACCGGGAGCGCGGGGAAAACGACGCCGGGGCTGTGGTGTCAGGGGGCGAAGCGGTCGAGAGCGGACTCGAACCGGAGACGTTGCCGGGTCACGTCGAGGCAGTCATCGGGCAGGGCCGGGGCGCGATACGTCTGCTCGACGGGGAGTTCGGCGTGCTCGACGAGGCGGAAGCGCGGCGTCGGACAGGTCGTGGCCGCCGACACCGGCGAGTTCGTCAAACAACCGACCAGCGTTCGCGTCCGGACTGCGAACGAACTCGAAGCCGACGTTTGAGCGTCACCCCCCACCCGACGAGTATAAACACCGAGGAGCCGTGCCACCGGACATGGAGCTAACCTTTCTCGGGACGGGGAGCGCGATGCCGACAGGCGAGCGGTTCCAGACGGGACTCCTCGTGGAGTCGGACGACGATTCGTTGCTCGTCGACTGTGGCAGCGGGGTCCTGCACGGCCTCGCCGCGACGGAGACGGGCTACGAGGGCGTCGACACCGTGCTGTTCACCCATCACCATCTGGACCACGTGTCCGATCTGCCGGTGTTGATGAAAGCGCGCTGGCTGGCGGGAGCGGAGACGCTCACGATTGCCGGGCCGGAGGGCACCGAACAACTGGTGACCGACCTCTTGGACGTTCACGAGTACATGCAGGGGAGACTCGACCTCACGTTCCGGGAGATAGCGCCCGACGAGACGCCCGTCGAACTCGAAGGCTTCGAGATCAGCGCCACGGAAACCCGCCACTCGATGTACTGTCTCGCCTACCGGTTCGAACGGACCAGCGAGGACCCCGCGTTCGTGTTCAGCGGCGACACGGAAGCGTTCGAGGAACTCGTCGAGTTCGCTGACGGTGCGGCCGTACTCGTCCACGACTGTTCGTTCCCGGACGAGGTCGACGTCTCCAACCATCCGACACCCTCGCAACTGGGCGAGGTACTCGACGCGGCCGACGCCGAACTCGGCCGGGTCTACCTCACCCACCTCTACCCGCACACGAACGGGAAACACGACGAGATGCTCGACTCGTTGCACGACCAGTACGACGGCGACGTCCGGTTCGCGCGGGACGGGCTCACGCTCGACGTGACGTAAACAGACCACGGACGAAACGGGACGGGGGTCAGACCCGTTCGAGCGTGATACGGAAATCCGCCCCGTCGCGGTCGCTGTTCCGGACTTCGATGGTTCCGCCGTAGGACTCCAGCAGCGTCCGCGCGAGGCCGAGTCCGAACCCAGTTCCGTCGCTGTCGGGACCTTTTTTGCCCATCTCGAAGATTTCGCTGCGGACCTCGCGGGGGACGCCCTTGCCGTCGTCGGCCATCCCGACCACGACCGAATCGGGCCCGGCTTCCTCGGCGTAGAGGCGGACCGTGATCTGACCGTCGTTGTGGACGGCGGCGTTCGAGAGAATGTTGGCGAACACCGAATCGATCAGGTCCCCGGCGTAGACCTCGTACTCGAACCCGTCGGAGTCGTACTCGACAGTCAGTTTCTCGAACTTCGCGTCCACGTTCTCGACGACCTCCGTCAGGAGCGGTTCGAGGTGCTGGGGTTCCGGTTTCTCCTCCTGCTGGATCGTCTTGACGGTCTCGCCGACGTTATCGATGAGTTCCGAAGCGCTGGCCGAGGTCCGTGCGATTTTCCGTGCGTAGTCGAGGGCCTCTTCCTCGTCGCCCCCGTCTTCGAGCACCGAGACAAGCACGTCCGAGAACCCGGAGATCACCTGCAGGTCGTTGCCGAGGTCGTGGCGAAGGAGTCGGTCGTAGACCTCGATCATTTCCTTGCGCTTGGCGAGGTCGTTGCGCGCCCGTTCGAGTCGCTCG
>PXQO01000003.1:0-6224 GCA_003021285.1 Halobacteriales archaeon QH_2_65_14
GGCCGCCGACTGCGAGGAGATGGCCCGCTCCTACCTCGAAGACGGCCGCCATTTCCGCGAGAACGACGACCTCGTGAACGCGCTTGCGGCGTTCTCCTACGGGCACGCGTGGCTCGACGCGGGCGCACGGGTCGGTCTGCTCGACGTCCCGCGGGACGGCCACCTGTTTACGGTTTGAAAGTGGGACAGCCCACGGGATAGGCACCTTCTGAGGGTGTGAGAAAGGACCACATACCACGGCGGACCGACCGGTATTATGTTCTTACTACGGGAACATAAATACAAAAGATTTATATACTTGTTTGACTAACTATAAATTAACAGGATTAAAGGGGAGTTTTGTAGATTAGCCTTCCAGCAATTCAAGGAGTCAACAATGAGTGAATCACCATCCAGAACTCGAATCAGCGAACGTGCGGAAAACGAGCGGGTTTCGGAGGAGACTGCGGAGGACGTCTGTCCAGAGTGTGACGGTAATCTCATCAATGACGCCGAACACGGCGAGACGGTCTGTAAGGAGTGTGGGCTGGTCGTCGAGGAGGACGAGATCGACCCCGGCCCGGAGTGGCGGGCGTTCGATGCCGGCGAACGTGACCAGAAGTCACGCGTCGGCGCGCCGACGACGAACATGATGCACGACAAGGGGCTGTCGACGAACATCGGCTGGCAGAACAAGGACGGCTACGGCAACGCACTGTCGAGCAGACAGCGCGAGAAGATGCAGCGCCTGCGGACCTGGAACGAGCGGTTTCGCACGCGGGACTCGAAGGAGCGCAACCTCAAGCAGGCGCTGGGTGAGATCGACCGGATGGCCTCGGCGCTGGGTCTCCCCGAGAACGTCCGCGAGACCGCCAGCGTCATCTACCGGCGCGCCCTCGAGGAGGACCTCCTCCCCGGTCGGTCCATCGAGGGCGTCGCCACCGCCTCGCTGTACGCCGCCGCGCGACAGGTCGGCAATCCCCGGTCGCTCGACGAACTGGACGCGGTTTCGCGCGTCGACCGGATGGAACTCACCCGGACCTACCGGTATATCGTCCGCGAACTCGAACTCGAAGTACAGCCGGCGGACCCCAAGAGCTACGTCCCCCGGTTCACCTCGGAGCTGAACCTCACCGAGGAGGTCGAGCGGCGCGCCCGGGAACTGCTCGACCACGCCCGCTCGGAGGGCATGATAAGCGGCAAGTCGCCGGTCGGCCTCGCTGCCGCGGCCATCTATGCGGCCTCCCTGCTCACCAACCAGAAGGTGACACAGAGCCAGGTCGGCGACGTCGCCGACGTCTCCGAGGTCACCATCCGGAACCGGTACCACGAACTGCTCGACGCCGATACCGGCGTCCCGGCCTGATCGGCTCCGTTATTCGGTGCCGCCGAGCGCCTCGCCCCTTTCAGTCCCGCCCGGCGTTATTTTCCAGGCTGGGCGGGCGCAACGAGTCGCGGGAGTTCAGCAAGCCGGGGCTTTCATGCTGGTCGCAGTTCTCTTTGAGAATCTCTTATCTGAACAGTTCCATACAGGTCCACCCAAACCTTTTGATGGCTGCCCGTGTGAGGCATACGCATGGAAGAAGCGTACGTTCGGTTACTCTGTCCGGAGTGTAAAAAGGAGTGGCAAACGACGCCGGGTGAGTTGCCCGGAAGCCAGCGAATGTTTCACTGTCCGAACTGTCACGCAAGCCGTCGGATGTCCGAGTTCACGCGGACAGAACACGACCTCCAGACGCTCAAACAGCTCGGTTAACTCGACGTCGACGAGCGAGCACCACAGGCCGCACACACGAGAATTTCCGCCCCCTGTTCGCGCTCGATACTGGTGTCCGGGAGGTCGCACTCCGAACACAGGACGTACCGTTCGGAGTAGGCCTCGATGGCCCCACGGATGCGGCCCTGGCTGAACTCGCCGGTGAGCCGTGCGCGGTTGCTCTCGTCGATGTGTGCGCTGGTCCCCAGTTCGTCCTGGAGGAACTTGAGCAGGTGATCCTCGTCGCGGTCGAGGTCCCGACACACCTGCTGGAAGTTCTCGAAGACCGTCGCGTGGCCCTCCTGTCTGACCTCCGGTTCGGGTACCTCGAACCGTTCCGAACTGCCTTCGATGTCGGGCGTCTGTTCGATTCCCCGGTCGAGCATCTCGTCGTAGTCCATACCTGACGTTTCGGCCGGAGCGTAAAGTGTGTCCCGTTTCGTCCTGGCGAGTCCCGGTCACACGAGGAAAAACGCCCCGAGGCCGGCGAGTCCCACGATGGCCATGGGTACGATGGCCCGCGAGCGCATCTCCCCGTTGACGACTTCGACGAGGACGATTTTGGAGGTGAGACTCGCAACGATGCCGAGCACGACCATCCCCGCGGCCTGCTGTACACCGATAGTTCCCCCGTTGAAGACCGTCGCCGCCGTCACCGAGACGGCCGCCGAGGAGGCGAGGCCGCCGACGAACGCGGTCAGGTACAGGCCGGCGTCCCCGAGCAGTTCCTCCCCGCCGACCGAGAGGACGAGGATGGCCACGTAGACCACGGAGAACTTCGCGGCCGCCTTGAACGAGAACGGCGAATCGAAGTCGATGCCGAACTCCTCGTAGGTCTCGCCGCGGTACCAGACGACGACCGCGGCCGCGAGGGTGAGCGCGAGCATGACCAGCGCCGGCGGCCAGACGCCCCAGAAGATCGGAACGGCGAGCACGACGGCGATCCCGACGTTCCGGACGATCATCGACGACGTGGCGAGCAACAGGGCAAACGACGCGGAGGCGAGCGCGTCACGCGACTGGTTCGCGATGCGAGCGAGTACGCCCGCGGCCGCAAACGAGTTCGCACCCCCGGCGAGCACCCCCGTCACGGCGAGTCCCTTCGATCCGCCGAACTGTCCCATCGAGACGTACGAGCCGAACTGAATGAGCAACACGAAGATGACGAACAGAAGGACCTCCCGCAGGACGACGATGTCGTACGGGTCAATCGGCTCGGCGGGAAGGATGGGATAGAGGATGAACATGAGCGCACCCAGCTTCAGCGAGTCGAGCAACTCCTGGTCCGTGAGACTGTCCACGTACCCGTGGAGCCGGTCGCGCTCGGCGAGGACCAGCACCGTCACTATCGCAATCGACGTCGACTCGAAATAGCGCTCGTAGCCGATCAGGACTCCGAGCAGTGCGACCAGAAACACCGTCACCGAGGTCGTGAACCCGACGTTGTCGTCGTCCTCGCGTGCGAACCGGATGTAGACGACCGCCATCGAGACCACGGCCGTCAGGGCGAGATAGATGCCGAGAAACACGGGCAAGAGCAGGGACCCCTCCTCGATCTGTCCGAGATGGACGGCGATGGGCCCGGCCCCACACAGGAGCGCCAGCGTCCGGAGCCCGGCGAACTTCCTGTCCGGGAGCCGCTCGCGCTCCAGTCCGATGAGCCCGCCCGTCGCTATCGCCACGAGTACCTGCACGAACAACACCGGAACGTCGAACGCTTCGAACTGTGCTGGGAGTACTTCGAACATTGTGGCCACCTGTATTCGCCTGAGTGACGATCCGCGAGACTGCCGGGAGCGGTCTCACCACTCACAGATAAATATAGCGCTAAATTGGACTATTGTTTGCAATATAGAATCACGTGAGCAACACTAAAGAATATGACGGCGGTCCGTAGAGTCGTTCCCAGTGTCCCCCCGACAGTAGTCCGAGCACAGGAGTCTCACGGCCCGGTCAGATCGGGAAGTGTCTCCTGGATGTGTTTGAGCCTCTCGAATGACCGCTCGCTCGAAACGGGGAGCACCGAGACGAGCAGGAGCACTGCGTTTTTGAAATCAACCGTTCCCTTCCGGGCTGACTCCGTGAGGTGGCTCCGGGCTCTCCACCCGAAGCCGTATCTGAGATACGCCCGTCCAGCGAGGTAGTGCGCTTTCGGACGGTCTCGCGCCGCTCGCACGTCGATGCTTCTCTCGAAGGCGGCGCGTGCATCCTGTTCGTCCCCCAGTTCGAGACAGGCCTTCCCGACTTGTCGATACATCCTGGCGGTCTGGGCCGTTTCGAGGGTGTCCTCGTGTTTGTCGAGAAACCGTTCGACCCCACGTCTGATTTTGGCTGGCGAACTCTGAATCCCGTCGACGCCGTCGTCCACAATCACGAGTGGGTCGGGTATTCCGAACCAGTCGAACTGCCTGGCGGCGCGCAACTGGAAATCGTAGTCGATTACCGATTCGAGAGTTTCGTCGTATCCACCGACCTGTTCGAACACCGAGGACCGGTACATCGTGTTCGGGTGCCCCCGGATGACGTTTGCTGCTGCAAAATCGCTCTCGGTGTGTACTCCCCCGGTTTGTGTGTCCCTCACCGTCCCGCTTTTCGTCCCGTCGACCCTGTAGGCTCCGTGGAAAACGCCACCGACGCGGGGCGGTTGTGCGTCCAGCACTCGATTCGTTACCTCCAGTCGCTCCGGAACGTACCTGTCGTCTGAATCGAGAATACTGATGTATTTCCCCCTGGCGACAGTGACACCGTGATTCAGCGCTGCCGCCGGACCCCTGTTTTGCTCCAGTTTGTGGTACCTGAGCCTGTCGTGTGCGTGATCGCTTACGATCTGTTCCGTGTCGTCGCTCGACCCATCGTCGACCACGATGTGTTCGTAGTCCTGGAACGTCTGTCGCTGCACCGATTTCAGCGCTCGTGGGAGTACGTCGGCCCGATTGTACGTCGGGGTTATGACGCTGATTTTGGGCATGACCGTCGTTTCAGCGGCGAGATGAAAAATGTTGGTTGTGCTATCTCACTCGTTCCCGTCGTCGGTGACCGCCGCCGGGACGCCCGCGACAGTCGTGTGGGGCGGGACGTCCTCGTCGACGAGGGAGTTCGCGGCGACGCGGGCCCCCTCGCCGACTTCGACGCCGGGGAGGACGACGGCCCCGGCACCGATCATGGCTCCCTCGCGGATGACGACGTCGCCGGTTCGGTACTCGTCGCACAGGAACTCGTGACAGAGAATCGTCGCGTCGTACCCGATGATTGCGTCGTCCTCGACGGTGATGCGGTCGGGCCAGAAGACGTCCGGCGTCGATTCCAGTCCCCACGCGACGCCGCTCCCGACGGTCATGCCGAGTCGCCGGAACAGCGCCCGCTTGAGTCGAAGGCTCGGCGAGACGCGACAGAGCAGGATGACGGCGTAGTTAATCGCTACCCGGACGGGATTCCGGATGCGATACCACCGGTGCAGGGAGTTGTGAGGCCCGCGGCGCGGGTGGACGGCAATCCGGTCCCGACGCTCGCCCTCCACTGCCGGGGCGTCGTGGCTCGCTCCGGAACTGTCGTCGGTGCCGTGGTCGGTTCCGCCCCCCTTCCCGGCGCAATCGGGGTCTGTACTGTCCGAATGGTGCTCGCTTGCCGACTCCTCGCCACCGTTGTCGGACCCGTCACTCCCCATTACAGACGCGGATTACCCGCCGAACAACTTGAAACTGTAGGACGAAGACAGGACGGCAAGCCCGGGTCAGTCGCTCCGGAGGTCGGCGACGTGGTCGATCCGTTGCTGGACGAGGTCGGGCGTGCCGATGTCGTGTCTCACCCGCAGTCCCTCCTCGCCGGCGGTCGCGAGCGCCTCCTCGGCGATCTCTTCTGCCTCGGTGATGGTGTCGGCGATCCCGACGACTGCGAACGCCCGCGACGTCGTGGTGTAGATGCCGTCCTCGCGTTCGTCGACGCTCGCATAAAAGAGCAGTGCGTCCCCCGCGCTCTCCTCGTCGATCTCGATGCGGGTCCCGGCGGTGGGGTTCTCCGGATACCCCTCGGGCACGGCGTACTTGCAGACGGTCGCCTGGCGCTGGAAGGTCAGGTTCGGCAGCGAGTCGCCCTCGCGTGCGGCGACGAGCACGTCGAGCAGGTCGGTCTCCAGGACGGGAAGCGTGTCCATTGCCTCCGGATCGCCAAAGCGGGCGTTGAACTCGACGACCTTCACGCCCTCGGCCGTGAGCATGAACTGCCCGTAGAGCACCCCCTTGTAGCCGTCGAGGGCATCGACCGTCTCGCGGAGGATGTCGACTGCCGCCAGGTAATCGTCCTCGGTCATGAACGGGAGTTCGAGGGCGGCGTCGCTGTAGGAACCCATGCCGCCGGTGTTCGGCCCCTCGTCGCCTTCGTAGGCACGTTTGTGGTCCTGGACGGCGGGCGTCACGCGGAGCTGGCCGTTTGCGACCAGCGCCTGGACGGTGAACTCCTCGCCGACGAGGCGTTCTTCGAGGACGAGCCGGTC
>PXQO01000003.1:6242-22687 GCA_003021285.1 Halobacteriales archaeon QH_2_65_14
CCCGGACGCCCTTGCCGCCGGTGAGCCCGGCGGGTTTCACGGCGAGGTCGCCGTCGTACTCGTCGATGTACTCGCAGGCCGCCTCGACGTCGTCGAACGTCTCGAAGTCGGGGAGACCGGGGATGTCGTGTTGCCGCATGAAGCGGCGCTGGAACGCCTTGTCGGTCTCGATGCGTGCTTCGGCCTGGTTCGGACCGAACGCGTAGACGCCGGCGTCCTCGAGGGCGTCGGCGACGCCCGCTTCGAGGGGGGCCTCGGGTCCGATGACCGCCAGCGTCGCGTCGACGTCGTTGGCGTAGGACCGTACCGCCGAGGCGTTGGTCGTGTCCAGCGTCTGGAAGCCGTCCGCGAGGCGGGCGATGCCGGGATTGCGGTTCCCCGCACAGGCGTACAGAGCGGCGTCCGACGCCGCGAGCGCCCTCGCAATCGCGTGCTCGCGGCCCCCACCGCCGATCAGCAGCACTGTCTCGTCCATATGGAAGGGCCGGCCGAGCCGAGTGTAAACCTTGCGCTCCTTACCATCGTCGACATAGCAGCCATTGGATGACGAAGTGAGTCCGGGGCACGTGTTGACCTCCTCCCACGACTGAAGTTCGTGGGATTCCCACGGCACTCACCGCTGGGTTGGGAGTTTCAGGTTTGCAGACCAGTCGGCATGACGGGTCTGCTGGCGGGGCCAAGCCGCCGTTACTCCTATCCCGACATGGGATTCGGAGTTACCGTACTGCTCGGAATCCACTGCCAGGGGCCCAAAGGGGATTCCTTTAGACATGGTGTGGTCCGAATCCCGATATTATCCGTTTACTCGGGCGGCACGGCCGCCTCGGGTTGGTCATGCCTGCGTCTCGCTCGAACATAAACTCCGGGTTGCTTTCTCGGTGTCGGTTGATTCCCAGTTGTCGGCTTCATCCCACGACTGAAGTTCGTGGGCTTTCGCCTCGCTACCGCTGTAAAGTCCTCTCGACCTGTTTCTCGCCGGGAGACGGGCGCTACTCTCGACTCCACGGGGCGGGGCCTACGGCACGATGACGACTTTCCCCATCGACTCCCTGTTCTCGACGTAGGCGTGGGCGTCGTCGACGTTCGCCAGGTCGAACGCCCGGTCGACGTGCACGTCGAGGGTGCCCTCGGCGAGCATCGCGGAGAGTTCGGGGACTGCACCCATCACTTTCATCGGCTTCAGCCCGAGCGCCCGCCCGAGGTGGTAGCCGATGATGCGCTGGTTGCCAAAGAGGATGTCGTCGGTTCCGGGGCGGCCGGGTCGCCCGGACGCAGCGCCGTAGACGACCATCCGGCCGAAATGCCTGAGCGCGTCGAGCGACCGCTCGGTCGTCTCGCCGCCGACGCCGTCGAGCACGAGGTCGACGCCGTAGTCGGTGTGCTCCTCGAGGACCGCCACGAAGTCCTCCTCCTCGTAGTTGATTGGGTGGTTACAGCCGAGCGATGCGGCCCGCTCCAGTTTCTCCGCGGTCGACGCCGTCCCGAACCCCTCCGCGCCGGCCTCGCGGGCGAGCTGGACGGCCGCCGACCCGACGCCGCCCGCGGCGGCGTGAATCAGGACCGACTCGCCCTCCACTCCGCGTAGCCGCCGCTGTCGAGCATGGTCACCACCCTGTCCCCCGGTTCCCTGCCGACGCCCTCGCCGACGGCGTCTACCTCGCCGGCGACTTCCAGCCCGGGCGTGTAGGGCGTCTCGCGCCCGCCGTGGTAGTGGCCGCGCCGCTGCATGATGTCGGCGAAGTTGATGCCCGCCGCCTTCACATCGATACGGACCTCCCCCTCACCGGGGTCCGGTTTCTCCGTCTCGACCACGTCGAGGACGTCCCTGCCACCGTACTCCGTGACACGTGCTGCTTTCATGGCTCATCAGTCGCGCTCGCGGGCCAAAAAACTGCAGGACCGGATCGATCCGGAGGTGAGACAGTTCCGCCGTCACTCCCACCGGTAGTCGACGACGCTGCACTCCTCGTCGACATCCAGTTCGAGCGTTTCGTCGTCGAGGTCGATGCGGACGGTCGCACTCGCCGGGTCGGTCCCGTGGAGTTCGGTCTCGCAGACCGACTCCTCGCCGATTCTGGTCACGTTTCGGACCGTCTCCAGCAGGCCGTACCCCCGTTCGCGGTGGGCACCCAGCACGACTGGATGGGTTGCGACGACGGACCGCAACGGGGACCTGAGTTGGTTCCAGCACCGTTCACAGTGGACGTCCGTCCCGATGAATTCGTCGAACTCCCCGAACTCTTCGGCGAGTTCGTCGAACTCCTCGACGGAGTCATCGAACTGCTCGTCGACGATCTCCTCGATAGGTGGCCGTTCGACCGGGTAGTCGATGGACGTGGGCCCCCAGCACTGGAGACAGATGCCGCGCCGGGCGAGAAACAGGTTCACCAGGACGCGGGTGAACACGACCTGCTCCAGTTCCCGCAGTGACCGGTTACGGTAGGCTCCCGGCGGAACGACTTCGTACCTGTCCGACATGCCGTGTTTTTCACACTCCATCCACAGCGTATGCCCCTCGTAGCGAACCTGGATCGGCCGGTCGCACAGCTGGCATTCCCTGTCCGTCTCCATCCTCTGGGACGTTGCCCCGTCGACGCCGCCGTAAATTCCGGCGTACACCGCCGAAACGACCGACAGCGCCGGAAACCGGGCGACGTACTCCCCCTCGGTGTGCTCGATGAACCCGTCTTCGAGTTTGCTGAGATGGTAGTTGAACCGCCCGCTGTCGTCCACCCCTGCCCGCCGCCGCAGTTCCGCAAACGGAAGGCCTTCGCCGTGGCCGCGCTCGCGGACGACCTCGGCGAGTTCGAGCAGGATTCGAAGCCGGGTTTCGTCACCCAGGACCGAAAACGCGTCCTCGACGGAGGCGACTGACGTCTCGGTGTTCCCTCCGCCTGCCCCGCTCTCTTCTCGGGTCATGTCCCAGTCTTTGTGGAACTGGTATATCAATCACTGGGATGATCGGTAACAACTCACCAGCGGACAGTGTCACCAACGGGGCAGTGCCGGCCACCCAATCGGGAGGAATCAGTACTGCCGAGAAAAAGAGGGTGGGGTCAGTACTGGCCCATCAGTCCCTTCCGGCGGGCGCGCAGTTGCGCCCGGGAGAGACAGTAGTAGCCCGCGAGGAAGTAGACGGTACTGGTTGCGACCAGCAGGCCGAGTTCGGCGGGGGCGAACTCCCAGAGGCGGACGCCGTCCTCCATAGCGCGGCGCAACAGGTAGCTCCCGTGTGAAACCGGGAGGAGTTTGAGAGCGGGGTAGGTGCCGGCGGGGGCCGCGATCAGCCCGATGAAGCCCCACACGACGAGCTGGAAGACGTTCTCGATGCGCTTGAACAGCAGGGCGAGGCCGGCGAACAGGAAGCCGATGCCGCTGATGGACGCCAGCGTCAACAGGCCCAGCGGCAGAACGGTCAGGGGGTCGACAGTGAGCCACTTTCCCGAGAGGAGCATCATCACGAGCAACAGGGTAAAGCCCCACAGGAAGCTCAACACGACGTTGACGACCATCTTCGTCACCATGACCAGCCCGAAGCCGTTGGGCGACATAAACAGCCGCTCCAGCGTTCCCCACTGCGCTTCCCGGGTGACGTTCCAGGCCAGCCCCGAGAAGGCGACGACCGCGAGCGTCCAGATGAACAGGCCGACGATTATCCCGCCCAGCGAGTCCGTGATCGTGGGTCCGACGACCGCCCGGCCGCCGAAGAAGATCACGCTGAACAGGACGGCGAGCGTGAGAAACTGCGTCGCGGTGTTGAGCGGGTACCGCACGCCCAGGATGAGCTGTTTGCGAAAGACCACGTACGCGAGCGCGAGCCGCGAGGGCCGCCAGTCGTCCTCGGTGGGTTCCTCGGTCCGTCCGGCGACAGTTGACCCCTCGTCGGCGGTCGCCATCAGTGCTTACCCCCCGTTTCCTCGTCTATCATCTGGAGAAACACTTCCTCCAGGTCGGGGTCGATGGATTCGACCTCGTGTAGTTCCTGTCCGGCCGAATCGAGCGCCGCCATCAGCGCGTAAACCGTCTCGCTGTCGGCGTCGAAACACTCGATGGTGACGCCGCCGTCCTCCGTCCGGCAGGTCGCGTCGAACTCCCGCTCCAGCCGGTCGATGGTCGACTCGCTCATCGGTCCGTCGACGACGACCCGGTAAGATTGGGTCTGGAACAGGTCGACGAGCGCGTCGGTGTCGTCGTCGGCGACGACCCGGCCGTCGTTGAGGATGATGACGCGGTCACTGACCGCCTCGATGATGTCCAGGTTGTGGCTCGTCAGCACGATGGTGATGTCGTCCTCCTCGGCGAGGCGGCGCAACTCCACGTACAGGTCCCGCGAGGTTTCGACGTCGAGGCCCAGCGTCGGCTCGTCGAGGAAGATGACGTCGTCGTCCCGCGCGAGGGTGCTGGCGAGCGATACCTTCTGTTTCATCCCCTTCGAGAGTTCGTTGACGACGGTGTCCGCCCGGTCGGCGATGCCGAGGCGTTCGAGCAACTCGTCGTGACGGTCCCGGACCCGGGAGGGACGCTGGCCGCCCAGGCCCGCGAAAAACTCCAGGTTCTCCCGGACGGTGAGCCGCCAGTACACGTTGCGGTCGCCTTCGAGCATCGCCCCGACGTGGCTGTGTGCCCGTTCGGGCTCCTCGGAGACGTCGACGCCACAGAGAGAGACCGTCCCGGCGTCGGGAACGATCAGCCCCAGCATCGACTTGATCGTCGTCGTCTTGCCTGCGCCGTTCGGACCGAGCAACCCCACAATCGTCCCCGACTCGATGTCGAACGAGACGTCCTCGACGGCGGCTACTGCCTCCTCGCCGCTTCCGTAGGTCTTCTCCAGCCCGTCGACGCTGATGACCGGCTCCGTGTCTCCGCTCCCGTCGTCCTCCGTCGCTCCCGACCGACTGTCCTCCGACCGAACAGTTCGATCCGTCAGCGATTCGCTCGTTGCCATGTGCGATACAACAACCTTCCCACCAATAAATGTAAGCAGAAGGACACTTCTGTAGAGAAGTTTACCGAAATCTCGTTCACCTTGGAGGCGCTGGAGCGGTCGCTGGTCGGGGTGGGGTCGAAAGAAGGTGTCGAAGGCGAGTTATCCGAAGAGTTCGCCGAGGCCTTCGCCGGCGGCCTCGTCATCGTCGTCGTCTTCGTCTTCCTCTTGGGCTTCCGTTTCGTCGGCTTCTTCGTCTTCCTCGTCTGCTTCCTCTTCGGTCGAGGCGGGTGCGCCGCCGCCGGCGGTGGCCGGAACGGCCGCGGCCTCCTCGACTGCTTCGTCGATGTCGACGTCCTCCAGTGCGGCGATGAGCGCCTTGACGCGGGACTGTTCCACGTCGACGCAGTATGAGTGCTGCGTAAACGTACTCCATTGTTATCCGAACATCTCCCCGAGTGCGTCGCCGCCGTCGTCGTCCTCGTCGTCGTCGTCATCGTCGTCTTCGGCTTGCGCCTCCTGCTCGGCGTCGGCCTCGGGTTCGTCTGGTTGTTCGTCTGCCTGTTCGTCCTGTGGTTCCGGCGCTTCGACGTCCCGAAGCTCCTCGGGAAGCGCCTCCTCGTCGTCGATGCGGGCCGCGAGGGCGCGGACCTGGCTGTCGGCCTTGCCGACGAGGTCCGGCATGACGTCCGGGTCCTCGATGGCCGCCTGCAGGCCGAGGCTCTTGGCCTCGCCGGTCGCTTTCGACAGCTGGGCCGGCAGCGTCTGTGCGGTCGGGAAGCCGGCGTTGATGGCGAGGTTCCGCCCGCGGCTCGCTGCCGCCGAGACGTCCGTCCGGTAGGCCCCGACGTCGATTTCGAGGTCCTCCGGTTCGAAGAGGATGCCCTCGGCGTAGACGCCACGCAGGTCGAGGCCGACCTCCTTGGGCTCGATGCCCAGTTCCGAGAGGACGTTGGCGAGGTCGGCGGACACCTCCTCGCCGGCGTCGAGGACGTTCGAGTCCTCGAGCACCTTGATCGAACCCTCGTCGATGCGAGCGCTCGCACCGACGCTCTGGAGCTCGCCCACGAAGGGGCCGGGGTCGATGCCGGTGTCACCCTCGGGGATGACGATGTCGTTCGGGGCAACCTCGCCCGCGTTGATCGGGGCGGAGGTCTTCGAGGCCTCCAGTTGCTGGTAGAGGCCGAACGGGTTGTCGTTCGTCCCGATGAGGCCGACCTGGCCGCTCACGTACTGCGTGAGGTCCTCGAACCCCTCGGCGAGGTCTTCGAGCGCGCGCACGAGCAGCGTGTTGCGCGAGACGCGCAGTTGGGCGGTGCCGTGCAGGTCGCGGCGCATGTCCTGTAACTGCTGGCTCGGAATGCCGGTGATGTCGACGACGCCGACGCTCTCGTAGCTCTCCAGGAAGTCGGTAATCTCGTCGACCTCCTCGCGCTTCCACTCGGGAATCGTCTCCGTCTTGCGTTCCTGGGTACTCATCTCAGACCACCTCCACGGCGGGCCCCATCGTCGTCTTCACGTACACGGTGTCGATGTTGAGCGGTCCCTTCTCGAGGTCGGCCTCGAGACGGCGGATGATCACGTCGATGTTGTCGGCGATCTCCTCGGCGGACATGTCCTCCGCGCCGACGCGCGTGTGGAACGTCCGCCTGTCGCCGCTACGCATCTGGACGGAGTTTTTCAGCCGCTCGACCAGCTCGACGACGTCGTCGTCGGGACTGATGGGGTCGGGCATCTTCCCCCGGGGACCCAGCACGGTCCCGAGGTAGCGCCCGATGTCCTGCATCATGCTTTCCTCGGCGAGGAAAAAGTCAGTGTCGGCCGCCAGGTCTTTAGCCGCGTTGTCGTCGTCGCCAAGGTCCGCCAGGTCGTCGCTGTCGAGGACGTCGTCGGTGACCTCCTCGGCGCGGACGGCGGTCTCGCCCTCCGCGAACACGACGATGCTGGTGTCCTGGCCGGTGCCCCGCGGCAGGACGACACTCTCGTCTACTCGGTTCGATGGATCGTTGAGGTCAATGTCGCGCAGATTCACGGCGAGGTCCACCGTCTCGCGGAAGTTCCGCGGCGGTGCCTCGTCGAGCGCGCGAGAGACTGCCTCCTCTATCTCCTGATCTGCCATTGTTCACCTCCGTAGTACGCCATGTGGCTGCTACGGGTCAGTGAAACAGGCGAGTGCCTGTCTCGGCTGGAAAGAGGCAAATGCGACACTTAAAACCGTCGAACTGACCGAACGCGGGCAGCGTCGTCGCCGCTCACGAACGGCCGCTTATCGTAATGCTTTTTTTGAACCTCGTCGGAAGGAGTGTTGCAGGCCGCCTTAGCTCAGACTGGGAGAGCACTCGACTGAAGATCGAGCTGTCCCCCGTTCAAATCGGGGAGGCGGCACTTCTGTGATTCTGACCGGTGAGCGAAACGAACCGTCAGAATCCAGAATGCGACCGACCCGATTTGAGCATGGAAGTCGCACGCTCCCGAACGGAGTGAGGGAAACCGTCTTCTACCTGTTCAAATCGGGGAGGCGGCATATCGAATTTCTTCGATTCACACTCGACAGACAGCAACGCCTTATGACGATTCTCACGCGCACAGCCCGATTAACTCTGATAGTGGTTGTGAATCGTTTCGGCCCTGCCCGGAATTATCCCTGTTTCGGCGGTTGAAACGGGCGAGGAGTGACTCCACGGCGGTAACTAATCACAACAACCACTATCAGTCATGGAGTTCGAACAATCTTCCGTCGTGTTAGTGGTTGCGGTTTGCGGTCCGGGCTCCCGACTCCTGGATGCCCTTCGAGTCGTCCCTAGAGTGGCGTACCGCTCTCTCCGGACTGGCTCGCGTCCGACAGCAGTGAATCGACCGGACTCGTGTACTCGTACCCGGGGATGATTCCCTCGACGTAGGTCCCCTCGACGTACTCGACGAACGTCTTGGCGATGTCCGCACCACGCCGGGGGTTCGATGCCCCGTAGGCGAACTGTATTTCGAGTTCATTTCCCTTCTCCTCTACCTTGAGCCCGTCTAATTTCACGGTCGCTCTCGTCGCCTTCGGTGCTTCCGCGAGCCGTCGTTCCAGCGTCTCTCGCCAGTCTCGGGCCACTGTCGGACCGACCTCTCCGGTGGTTGCGGCGTCCAGCGTCGGTACCATCACGGTGACGACATACGTCGGTTTCCCCTCCCCGTCCTCGATTTCCACGGTCGACTCGAACGCCGTCGTCGTAACCCGAAACGTTCCCTCTTCGAGTTCGATTCCGTCCGTTCGCTCGAAGGCACGAACGATTTCCTCCGGTGTCTCCTCGGTCATTGTCCCTTCTCGGGGCGCGTGCCCGAAAAATCCAGCTTTTCACGTCCGTTCGCAGCGAGAAGTGCGAGGGCTGGGATTCGAACCCAGGGACCCCTTCGGGAGCGGGTCTTAAGCCCGCCGCCTTTGGCCTGGCTCAGCCACCCTCGCCCATTTCCATCTCTCTCTGGCAGTGGGAAAGGAATTACGAATGGCCGTCCGAGAAACCATCGGACTGCGCTCCGGTCAGTTATGGTGGACCTCGACCGATTCGAGATAGATGGGCGTCGTGGGTATATCGTCCATGTCCGTGTCCGCGCTGGCGATCTCCTCGACGACGTCCATCCCGTCGATGACCTCGCCGAAGACGGCGTGTTTGTCGTCGAGGTGTGGCTGCTCGTCGAGCGTGATGAAAAACTGCGACCCGTTCGTGTCTGGGCCGCGGTTCGCCATCGAGATTTTGCCCGCACTGTCGTGACGGAGTTCCGGATGGAACTCGTCGTCGAACGTGTACCCCGGGCCGCCGCGACCGCTCCCGGTCGGGTCGCCCGTCTGGATCATGAACCCGTCGATAATCCTGTGGAACTCCACGTCGTCGTAGAGCGGTTTCGACATCGTCTCGCCCGTTTCCGGGTGCTCCCACTCCTTCTCGCCCGTCGCAAGGCCGACGAAGTTGTCCACGGTCCTCGATGCGCGTTCGTCGAACAGCTGAATTTCGATGTCACCTTCGGACGTGTGCAACGTCGCGGTCAAGTCGCTCATACGTCCTCTCTCGCAACGGTGAGGCAATAACCTGCCGATTGTGGGTTGGTTTTTAATCCTGTGGGGTCCTAGCGGACGTATGAGCGATTCCGAGCGCGACCCCGAGCTGGCAGAGTTGCTTGCGGACCTCACGACCACGCTCAGGGAACTCCAGGAGGAGGTCGAACCCGACCGGCCGCCCCGACCGCGGCTTCCGACGCCCGAGGGACTCTCGCAGTTCACCAGCGAGGTCGCCATCCCGGGGCTCATCCTCATCCTCCAGACGAACATCCGTGCCCTCCAACTCCTCCAGCGCGCGATCCGGCTCGCCAACGGCCGGGACCCCTCCCCCGACGGGACCGTCTCCGACGTGCGGTCCCGCGCCGAGCAAGTCGGGAAGGTCTCACTCTCGCAACTCGACACCGTCCTCGACGACCTCCAGTCCGTGCTCGAATCCCGCCCGGAGGACGAAGACGCCCGCGAACTGCTCTCCCGCGCCCGAAACCTCCACGAGGAGGTCCGCGAGGAACTCGACGCCGACGGAGCGTCCGCCGAATTCGACGACGGCTCACAGCCGGTCGACATCGACATCGAATCCGAACTCCAGTCGATCAAAGACCACATGGACGAGGACGAAGACAATGACGAGGACGACGAGAGTTCCGGCGGTGCAGGCGGCGATAGCAACCCGGACGATACCTGACCACGCCGAACCCCGCGCCCATAGAACTACATTCCGGCCTGTTTTCATGTGTACTGAAATTACCGTCCCGCATGTTGCCGCAAATATTGCACACCGTTTATAATTACTGATAGAAATGTTTTTGGTCTAGCAGGGTCGTATAGGTTTGTTACCGATGCACACATTCGACCTCGACGGTGACGTTCGGATCGAGTTTTTCGTGCGCGACGAGTTGCCACCGCCGGCAGCAGACCAGGCAGAACGTGTCATGAAACGTCTCGAAACGTTCGTCCGGCAGGGCGTCGTTTCGGGGCTAACCACCGACGAGTGGGAGAGTAAAACGCCGGTCGGAGGTGGTGATCCGGCAGTTCGCGACAGGTATCTGGCGTTTGCCGAATGGGCGCTCGATTCGGAGTTTGAACTGACTCCGTTTTTCGCGGTTCGGACGTGTTACTCGCCCGAATGTGGGGGCTGGGACGACTGGCTCGTCCTGCCTGCGATGTGTCTCGCCGTCTACGTCGACGATACGCCGCAGGTCGTCTACCCTCACCGGTCCGACTCCGAAAGCACCACTGTCGAGGAGGGCATCGCCCAACTGGAACGGACTCTGCTCGACACTGCGGGGCAGTCGACGGCCTCTGCCGATTGAGCGGTACACTCTTTGTGGACTGGAACGGCTTCACTGGAGAGAGTATGTTTCCGGAACACATCGAAACCGAGTTGCTCGAACTACGACAGCTATCGGAGGCCAGCGTCGACGTCTTCGAACTGTACGAACTGTTCTCGGACAGTCGCGGGGACGTCACGGAGGTGTTCGAACACGTGCCCCAGGAGCCGTATGCGACGGTCAACGAGACACGAGAACGGCTCCAGAAGGCACAATCGGCGTGGGATGACGGCGACGCCGCCCAGTACGCCATCGTGACGGCGGACGAGGAACTCGCCGGATTCACCGGTCTGTTCCTCGAGTGGGAGCGCAAGTCAGCGAGAATCGGATTCATCCTCGGCAAGCCCTACTGGGGCAACGGGTACGCGGGCGAGTGTGCGATGGCGCTGACGGACCTCGCGTTCGACCGGCTGGACCTCGAACTGGTCGCCATCGGACACGAGGCGGGAAACGAACGCTCGAACCGGGCAATCGAGAAGTTCATCGAGGAGGTCGGCGGCCAGTACGACGGCGTCCTGCGAAACTGGACGCCCCTCGGCGAGACGATTGCCGACCATCACCGCTACACGGTTTCCCGCGAGGAGTACGAACGGGCAATCGAGGACGACACTCACTCCGATTCGCTGTAAATCTCCTGGATTTCGTCGTCGTAGACGTCCAGGATAGTCCGTCGCTTCTTTTTCATCGACGGCGTCAGAAGGTCGTTTTCCGACGTCCACTCTTCCGGGACGAGCGCGAACTTCTTGATCCGTTCGTGTTTCTCGAACAGCTGGTTCGTCTCGGCGACGGTTTCGGAAATCCAGTCGATTACGCGGTCGTCGTTGACCATCTCCCCTCGGGAGTCGGGAAGGTCGATATCGCTGGCGTCGGCCCACTCCGATAGGCGCTCGAAGTTGGGGACGATGAGCGCGCCGACGAACTTCCGGCCGTCCCCGAGGACCATGATCTGTTCGATCCGGTCGTTCGTTGCGAACTCGTCCTCGATAGGCTGGGGGGCGACGTTTTTCCCCGTGTCGAGCACGAGAAGCTGTTTGAGTCTGTCGTGGAAGATGAGAAACCCCTCGGGCGTCTGTTCGACGAGGTCACCGGTCCGGAACCACATCCCGCTTCCGTTGGCTACCAGGTCACCCGGGGCCGTTACGTCGGCACCCTCCTCGTCGAACGGGTCGGCGACGAACGCACGTTCTGTCGCTCCCGGCTTGTTCCAGTACCCGCTCGTGACGTTGTCCCCCCGAACGAGTAGCTCCCCGATTGCGCTCTCCTGGTACTCGCGGTCGATATCACCCCCGGCGGCCTCCGATTGGTCGATTGCCACGTCGACGCCGACGAGGGGTAACCCGAGCGTCCCCGGTCTGATGTCGTCCGGAGAGTTGACCGAGACGACGGGCGAGGTCTCCGTGAGACCGTACCCCTCGACGATCTTGATCCCCATGCCGTTGAACATCCGACAGAGGTCCTCGCTCAGGCTTCCGCCCCCGGAGACCATCATCTCGATGTTCCCGCCGAGGCTCTCTTTGACGTCCGAGTACACGAGCGTATCGGCAAGCGAGTGTTTGAGTTCGAGCACCGTCCCGGGGTCGTCGGCCATCTGGTACTGTTTTGCGACATCGAGTGCCCAGTTGAACATCCGCTTTTTGAGTGGCCCGGCCGTTCCTTCCCCCGCCCGCTCGCGCATCGTGTCGAAGATGCGCTCGTAGACGCGGGGCACGCTCGCGCCGGTCGTTCTCGGCGTATCCGACTGCGGCCCCCGACCCGAACATCAGGAAGTGACCCGACAGCCGCTCGAAGACGTGGGCCAGCGGCAGAAACGCGATGGATCGCGTCTCCTCGTCGATGGAGATGCGGTCGGGTTCGTCCTCTCGCGGGCCGACGCGCCGCCTGACCTGGTGGATGTTCGACCGGAAGTTCCAGTGGGTGAGCTGGACGCCTTTCGGCTGGCCGGTCGTCCCCGACGTGTAGATGAGACTTGCCAGGTCCCCGGGGTCGGCCTCGTCGAGCCACTCCCCGTATTCGTCCTCGTCGAAGGCCGCTTTGCCGCGCTCGTAGACGTCCGCGAGGGTGTAGACGTCGTCGCGTTCGTACTCGGTTTCGGGTTCGTCTATCAGGACGAGCACGTCGAGTTCCAGGTCGTCCTCGACTTCGACGACGCGCTCGAGCAGGTCGCTGTTCTCGACGACGAGGCCGGTCGCGTCCGGGTCGTCGAGCAGATACTCCACCTGCGCGGGCGAGGAGTCCGTGTATACCGTCGTGACGACACACCCCGCCGCGAGCAATGCGAAGTCGCTGTGTGCCCACTCCATGCGAGTGTCCGCGAAGATACCCACGCGGTCCCCGCTTCCCAGTCCGAGGTCGCGAAAGCCCGCCGCGAGGTTCCGAACGATCTCGCGCATCTCGCCGTAGCTTATGCTCCCGTACTCCCCCGCTGGCTGCCCGGGCACCACTCCCGCCGCGACGAGCGACCGGTCGTAGATGCCTCCCTTGTATAGCTGCGCCTCCTCGTCGGGGTTGCGCGATGCACTCGTCTCGAAGAGTTCTGGAATCGTGCCGTACTCCTCAAGGTCGTCCTCGCACTCCCGCTCGGCCTGTAGCCAGTCTGGCTCCCGGATATCTGTCATCCTCTTGCACTCACGTTCGTGTTTTCCCCGTACGAAAGTTGTTCATAAAAAACATCCGTCGGGATTCGAACATCCTGTCGGGACGGCAATCCTCCCTGGCGTCGAATCTCGCACCCTCAGGACGTAATCGCTGGTTTTTACGGCGGCGGCCCGTAGGTGACTCCATGAACGCACGCAACCCGAACCCCGGCTGGTTCGAGGGTGTGGACCCGGACGACGTTGACGGGGCGGCGTCGGCCATCCGCGATGGCCGCGGCGACCGTCCCATGGACTGGCCCGCGGCAGCGGTCGAGGACGGATTCGTCGACGACGAGTCCGGGTACTACGAGGTACTCCGGGAGGCGACAGTCCGGGCCGCCAGCCGCGGGGTCGAAAAACGCGAACTCGCCGACGACCAGCAACTCATCCACGCTATCCGGGCGCTGGACGACTGCCAGCGGGTACGAAACGAACTGACAGAACGGCTCGGGGAGTGGGCGGGAACGCACGACCCGGAAGCACGGATCGACGCGGCCTACGCCCGCGAACTCGCCGCCCGGACTCCCGAGGACCCCGTCGAGGAGCGCCTGGTTTCGCTCGCCGAACGCGTCGTCGCCCTGGACGACGAGGCCGAGACACTCCGGTCGTTCGTCGACCGGTCGACGCCGGAGGTGGCCCCGAACCTCGCCGCGCTGGCCGGGCCGGACCTCGCCGCTCGCCTCATCGCTCTCGCCGGCGGTCTCGAACCGCTCGCAAAGAAGCCCAGCGGGACGGTCCAGGTTCTCGGCGCGGAGGGGTCGCTGTTCGCCCACCTCAGGGGCGGCGCTCCCTCGCCCAAACACGGCGTCATCTACCTTCACGAGGCGGTCAGAGGGACAGACCCGGACAAGAGAGGGTCCACAGCACGGGCGCTCGCCGGCAAACTCGCCATCGCCGCCCGAATCGACCACTACTCGGGCGACTACCGGCCGGAACTCGAACGGGAACTCGACGAACGCATCGAGCGCATCCGCGCTCGTGACGTGTCGTGACTCTCCCCGAGGGCGTCGAGCGACGCGAGTTCGGTGGCGAGACCGGTCTCGCGACCAGGGGCGAACCCGTTTCCGGCGAAGCAACCGACGGTGAATGGCGGCGCTGGGACCCCGGCAGGTCGAAACTCGGGGCGATGTTCGAGGAGGGACTGGAGACGGGGCTGGCCGGCGGGGAGACGGTGCTCTATCTCGGGGCCGCCAGCGGGACGACCGTGAGCCACGTCGCGGACTTCGCCGGGCCGACCTACGCCGTCGAGTTCGCGCCGCGACCGATGCGGGACCTGCTCGACGCCGTGGCGTCGCGCCCGAACCTCTTTCCCCTCCTGAAAGACGCCCGCAAGCCCGGGGAGTACGCCCACGTCGTCGAGCCAGTCGACGCCGTCGTCCAGGACGTCGCAACCCGCGGACAGGCACGCGTCGCCCTGGAAAACAGCCGGTTCCTGGTCGACGACGGGCGTCTCGTGGCCGCCATCAAGGCCCGGAGCGAAGACGTCACCCGCACACCGTCTGACGTGTTCGATGACGTGCTCGGGGAACTCCGGGAGGGCTACGAGATACTGGAGACGATGCGCCTCGAACCCTACCACGACGACCACCTGGCGCTCGTCGCACGACCACGCTGAGAGTGGTTATTGCGGTTTTTCGTGACCACCCCCGCCAACGGTGTCTTACGGGCTGAAACCCACAGAATGTGGCCCCTGCGGGAGAGTCGCAACAACCACTGTGAGACGGACTGCTGGGATACCGCCGTAGCGTCCCCTTTTCGCGGCGTCATCCACGAATCCGCTGTGGATGGGGGAGTTTCCGCGGCCGAGTCCCCGAGACTTTTCTTCCCTCCCGTCATCGTCTCGGGTATGACTGTCGGGATTGTCGGCTCCGGACCTGCGGCGGACGCCGTCGAATCGGCCCTCGTGGACGTCGACGCGGACACCGACCGCCGCGACGGAGGGTCGCTCGACGGCCTGGACCTGGCGGTGGTCGTCGGACAGGCCGGGGACGCCATCTTCGAGCAAACGAACGAACGGGCGCTTGCTACCGACCTGCACTGGGTCGCGGTCGAACTCGGCGGCGTCGGGGGAATCCCCATCGTCGACGCCGCAGTCGCCGGGTTCGGTCCCTCGACCGGCTGTTACGAGTGTCTCTCCGGGCGCGTCAACGCGAACCTCGACCCGCAGGCAGAGCCGGCGGCGGCCCCCCCGGCCCGGACCACCCGGTTTGCGGGTGCCGTCGCCGGCCGCGAGGTCGTCGGGTATCTCCGGGAGGATGCGGACATCTTCGGCCGGGTGGTCATCGTCCCGTTCGACCAGCGCCGACTCCTCCCGCTCCCGAACTGTACCTGCGAGGGGGAACGCGACCGCTCCCTCCGGCGCGACTACGTCGACAGGGAACTGGAGGAGTCGCTCGGCAGGGCGGAGCGCGGCCGTGACGACCGACTCGGCATCATCCAGGACGTCGGCGAGGCGGAATCGTTCCCGGTCCCCTACTATCTCTCGCGGACCTGTGACACGACGGGGTTCAGCGACGTCAGCGCCGCCCGCGAGGCCGCTGGCGTCGACCTCGACTGGAACGGCGCGTTCATGAAGGCGCTCGGCGAGGGCCTGGAACGGTACTGTGCCGGAATCTACCGGGTCGACGAGTTCGAAACGGCCCCACCTGAGGAGGTGGAAAACACCGTCGCTCCCTCGACGTTCGTCTGTGAGACTGAACCCGAGGGCGAATCAATCGAATGGGTGCCCGGCGAGAACCTCTCGACCGGCGGTACGGTGAACCTCCCGGCCGAGTTCGTCCACTTCCCGCCGCCGTCCGAACGGTACCGGTCGCCGGTCACGACGGGGCTCGGACTCGGTAACTCCGGCGTGGGGGCACTGCTCTCCGGGCTCTACGAGGTCATCGAGCGGGACGCGATGATGCTCTCGTGGTACTCCACGTTCAATCCGCTCGAACTCGCGCTCGACGACGAGGTGTTCGCGGCGATGGCCAGCCGCGCCCGCTCCGAGAACCTCGACGTGACGCCGCTGTTGTTGACACAGGACGTCGACGTCCCGGTGGTCGCCGTCGCGGTCAGTCGCGGTGAGTGGCCGCAGTTCGCACTCGGGACGGGTGCGCACCTCGACGTCGTCGCGGCCGCCCGGTCGGCGCTCGCCGAGGCGCTCCAAAACTGGATGGAGTTACGCGGGATGGGTCCCGACGAGGCGGGCGATGCGCTGGGTGCCATCGGGCGGTACGCCGAGTTCCCGGAGTCCGTTGCCGAGTTCGTCGACGCCGAGACAGTCATTCCGGCCGCCTCGGCCGGCCCATCGCATCCGCCCGCCGGGGAGGCGGAACTCGACGAGCTACTCGACCGGGTGACAGACGCAGGGCTGTCTGCCTACGCCGCTCGAACGACCACGCGCGACGTCGAACAGCTCGGGTTCGAGGCCGTCCGCGTGCTCGTCCCGAGCGCGCAGCCGCTGTACTTCGGCAACGTCTACTTCGGGGAGCGCGCCACGCGCGTGCCCGAGGAACTCGGGTTCAGCCCGAAACTCGACC
>PXQO01000004.1 GCA_003021285.1 Halobacteriales archaeon QH_2_65_14
GTGCACCTCCGCCATCACGCTGGCCTCGCGCTCGTCGCGCGGCCTGACGACGTCGACCGACGACTCGGGCAGGTACTCCAGCAACTCGATGACCCGCCCGCCGGGATAGCCGAAGACGTACTCCACGTCCAGCGCTTCGAGCGTCGCAACGACCTGGGCTGCTGTGGACGTCATTCGACGTGAACCGTCTCCTCGACGAGCATCCGTGGTCCGGCACCGACGTCGACGAACTCCTCGGCGTCGGCCTGAAGTTCCTGTCCGGCCTCGGACTCGAAGGCCGCCCCGAGCGCGGCCATGTCTTCGAATCCCAGTTCGAGGACGCCGTCGTAGTCGGCCTTCTCGGGGTCGGTCGGGACCGACGTGCTGTAGTACTGCAGTCCGGGCAGTTCCTTCGCGATCTCGGCGTGTTCACCCTGCCAGCGCTCGACGAACTCGTCGTGGCTGTACCCCTCCGCTCGGTGGAGCATCTCGACAAGTTTGACCATACACCGGGACTGTCGACTGCCGGCGACTTTGGTGTGTCGGTGTCGGAGAACGTAGTGTGCTGAGTGAAGGTTGCCGGGGCGATGTCCAGCGAGTCGGCGACCTCGGTGCCGTCGGTCCGGCGCGGCCAGTCTTTTCGGCCTGACCCGGAATTATCGCCTGTTTCGGCCCCTGTAACGGGATATGTGTGACTGCATGGCGGTAAAGAATCACGAACGTCCGTATCAGTCGAGTACGCAGAACGCGACAGTCCCGTGAACACGCTCAGAACTCGACGGTTTCTCGGAGCGCGTCGTGGATGCGGGCGGCCTGCGGGAGGTAGTAATCTTCCAGGGCGTGTAGCGGAATCGGCGCGTCGTAGCCGGTTATCCGGCGGATCGGGGCCTCCTGGTACAGCAGTGCCTCCTCCTGGATGGTCGTCGCGATTTCAGCGCCGAGTCCGCCGGTCTTGGGGGCCTCGTGGACGATAGCGCCGCGGCCGGTCTTCCGGAACGACTCGACGATGGTGTCGGCATCGAGCGGCGAGAGGCTCCGGAGGTCGACCACCTCGCAGTCGATGCCCTCCTCGGCGAGTTCCTCGGCAGCAATCAGCGTCGGACGGGTCATCGCGCCCCACGTGAACACCGACACGTCGGTTCCCTCCCGGCGGACCGCGGCCTCGCCGAGGGGCACCTCGTAGGGCTGTTCGGGGACCGTTTCGCGGAATGCGCGGTAGATGAGTTTGGGTTCGAGGAACACGACCGGGTCCGGGTCCCGGATAGCCGCCGTCAGCAACCCCTTCGCATCGGCGGGAGTCGAGGGCGTGACGACCTTCAGTCCCGGCTCGTGTGCGAAAAACGCCTCCTTGGATTCCGAGTGGTGTTCGGGCGCGCGGATGCCGCCGCCGTAGGGCATCCGGACGACCATCGGGACGCCGTGACGGCCACCGGTCCGGCTCCGCATCCGGGAGGCGTGGCTGACCAGCTGGTCGAACGCCGGGTAGACGAACCCCATAAACTGTATTTCCGCGACCGGACGCATGCCGGACAGCGCGAGACCGATGGACGCGCCGACGATGCCCGACTCGGCCAGCGGCGTGTCGATGACGCGGTCCTCGCCGAACGCCTCGTAGAGGGCGTCCGTCGCGCGGAAGACGCCGCCGTTCTTGCCGACGTCCTCGCCGAGGACGACGACGTCCTCGTCGCGGCGCATCTCCGAATAGAGACCGTCACAGACCGCTTCGACGAGCGTCAGCGCCTCGGGACCGTCCGCGTCTGTCTCGCGGACGGCGTCGTGACCGGTGTCGGGGCCGGGCCCCTCGCCGGCGGCCTCGACGTGCTCCCTGACGGTATCGGCGTAGGAACTCACTCTAACACCTCCGAGAACGCGTCGTCGCCGTACTTCTCGCGCAGGTCCCGCAACCGCTCGCGCTGCCGTTCGAGCCGCTCGGGCATCTCGGCGTAGACGTGCTCGAAGATGTCGTCCGGCTCCGCCTCGATGGCCTCGGCCTCCTCGATGGCCGTCTCGATCCGTTTCTCGACGCGCGCCTCGATGACGGTTTCGCGTTCGTCCGTGAGAAGTCCCCGACCGTCGAGGTAGCCCGCAAGCCTGTCGACCGGGTCGCGCTTGCGGTACCACTCGGCGGCCTCGCCGTCGCGGTAGACGCTCGGGTCGTCGGAAGTGGTGTGTGCACCGAACCGGTACTGGACGGACTCGATGAGCGTGGGGCGGCCCTCGTTGGGGCCGGGCCGCTTTGCCTTCCGGATGGCTTCGCGGGTGGCCCGGTACACCGCGAGCGGGTCGAGTCCGTCGACGCGGACGCTCTCGATACCGTAGGCGTGGGCCTTCTCCGCCAGCGTCTCGCTTTTCGTCTGTCGCTCCCTGGGGGTCGAAATCGCCCACTGGTTGTTGTTGCAGACGAACACCACGGGCACGTCGAACACGCCGGCGAAGTTGAGCCCCTCGTGGAAGTCGCCCTCCGACGTCGCGCCGTCACCGAAGTGGCACATGACGGCGTGGTCCGTCTGGCCCTGGAGCTTGAACCCCCAGGCCATCCCCATCGCCTGGGGAATCTGCGTCGCAATGGGGATGTACTCCGGCATGACGTTGACGTCGTCAGGAATCGAATAGCCGTCCCGGTAGCCACGGAGGGGTGCCAGCAGCGAGGAGAGGCTCATGCCGTGGACGTGTTTGGCGGCGTGGTCGCGGTAGGTGGGGAACAGCCAGTCGTCCTCGTCGAGCGCGTAACTCGTCGCTACCTGGGAGCCTTCCTGCCCGGTCATCGGGGCGTACGTGGCGATCCGGCCCTGTCGCTGGAGGCTGATCGCGCGCTCGTCGAACCGGCGCGCGAGGACGAGCGCCTCGTACATCGCCAGCAACTCCTCGTCCGAGAGTGACGGCTCCTCGGCCCCCGGCAGGACGTTGCCGTCCTCGTCCAGTATCTGCAAGCGGTCGCGGTCCGATTCTGTCCCGTGGTGTTCGTACACTTCTGATTGTGCGTTCATTGTGGTGGGGTTGTCGCGCGTTCGAAACCGGTACACCGTCGAACCAGCCAGCCCAGGGCCCGTCGCCAGCGGCACCCGTGAACTGAACCGGTTTCCTCCCCGACGTGGGCCACGTCGCGGGAGTTATCGGAGTTTAAATGTAATAATCCCGAGAAGAAGTGGTACTGTGAGTCCGAAAGGGGACGTACGACTGCGAGATAGCTGACTTGCAGCGCGGACTTCGGGAGTGGGTCCCGAATGCATACTTGGACAATCGGGGTTGGGCTAATTAACGTTTCTGCAAGCTATGGTAACACCCAACACAGGCCGTGGAGGACAACGGGTTCGACCGGCTCCTGTGGGAGCAGGGCCGTAATCGGCGGGTGGAGCATCCACTGCGGAAGCCTATTATTTCAGGCGCGTGTGGGTTCGGCTATGGGTCTCGACGTTCTGGACGACAGGCAGGCGGTCGACACGCACGCCCATCAGCCGACAAGCGAGTTCCTCCACGACGCGGGGGGGCAGATGATGCAGGACGCGGCCGCCCGGTTCGGGTCGGACATGGAGACGGCGACCTACGAGGAGATGATAGCGGAGTACCACGAGGCGGGGGTCGGACGGGCGGTCCTGCTGGGGTGGGACGCCGAGACGAACACGGGGAATCCGCCGGTCCCCAACGACTACGTCGCGGAGGTGCGCGACGAGCACGACGACTTTTTCATCGGCTTTGGTTCGGTCGACCCGCTGAAAGACAACTGCGTCGAGGAAGCCGTCCGGTGTGTCGAGGACCTGGACCTCTCGGGGTTCAAGTTCCAGCAGATCGCCCAGGGGTTCGACCCCTCGGCCCCCGAGCACGAACAGCTTTTCGAGACCATCGAGGACCTGGGCGTTCCGGTCGTGTTCCACGGCGGCAACTCCACGCTCGGCGCGTGTTCGCCCGGCGGCCGTGGCCTCCGGGTCAAGTACGGCAACCCCATGCTGATCGACGACGTCGCCGCGAGCCATCCCGACCTCCAGATACTGATCGCCCACCCCGCGTTCCCCTGGGAGAAAGAACAGCTGGCGATCTGCCAGCAGAAGGGCAACGTCTACATGGACCTCTCGGGATGGATGCCCCGGTACATCGACGACCAGGTGCTCCACTACGCCAAGACGCTCCTGAAAGACAAGGTCATGTTCGGAACCGACTACCCGATGCTCGAACCCGGCCCCTGGCTCGACCAGTTCGCCGAACTCGACTTCCCCGCGGACGTCCAGCGCAAAATCCTCTCCGAGAACGCCCGGGAGTTCCTCGAACTCCACTGAGCGCCGGACCCACCACGAACTCACGTGCCTGTTTTCCGGTCAACTCTGCTATCATACGTGAAAATTGTATGACGCCAGTCTGACGATTCCCCGCGACGTCAGGTAACTTTCGCCGGTTGTTTCCGGTGGCTTTATGTATCAGTGTTATATATTGTCACACATGGAGCCGGATACAGTCGTCCCGGCGGAGGTGGCAGCGGATACGGAAGTGATGGCGTCAGTCGAGGAAGGGCCAGTAGACCGGTTTATCCTCGCTGACATCAGTCAGGACGACGCGTTCATCACAGTACCGCTCGGCGAGGCCGCGTCGCTTCCAGCCTGGCGATAATCGGCACTCCAGCGGCTCGGTTCCCGTCTTCTTAGGCTTTCTTCACTGATGACAGGTGGGTGAAAGCCGGCCACCGACTGGTGATCCTCGTGCCAGGAGTAAGCTGGCCTTATTCGTTTCGGGGGAGTGATTCGGCACCGAACCTATCATGTATTTGATTTTCTTGGCGGGAGAGCCCGATACTGGCCCACTATGTCCGGGCTCATTTGGATTTGTTACCAAAGATTATTATGTTCAGATAATCAATAGGAGAGCAATGGAGTGGGGCGACGGCCAGTCTGGGAGCGAGCCAGAAGAGGATGCTGTCGGCGGCGGGGACAGCGCGAGCAGCGAGGCCGCATCCGACAGGTCCGACAGGTCATGGGACGTCGACCTCGGCAGGAAAATCGAGCGCCTCCACGAGGTCGCGACGGAGATTCAGACCGCGACGGCACCCGGCGAGATATACGAACTCACCATCGAGGCCGCGGCAGACATCCTCGGATTCGACGTGTGTGTCGTCCAGATCGCGACCGAGGGCTACTTCGAGGTCGTGGCGGCCTCCGACAACGCCCCGGTCGCGGTCGGCGACCGACCGATCACGTCGGACCACGGGATAACCGGGCAGGTGTACCGGACCGGCGAGTCCACCGTCATCGCCGACGTGCACGCCCATCCCATCGCCGAACCCACCGTCGAGGAGTTCCGGTCGGGGCTGACCGTACCGCTGGGCAACCGGGGCGTGTTCCAGGGGGTCGCCACGGAGAAGGGCTTTTTCGACGAGGACGACCTCGAACTCGCAGAACTGTTACTCTCCCACACGATGGGTGCGCTGGCGCGCGTCGAGAAGATGCAACGCCTCGACGAACTGAACGATGCAACCAGGGAGCTGATGGCCGCAGAAACGCACGAGGCGGTCGCACAGCAGGGGTGTGAGATCGCTGCCTCCATCCTCGACCGACCGCTGGCTGCCATCTTCTACGCCGACGAGGGGGGAGACGCGCTCGTCCCGATGGCGGGAACCGATCCCGCAAACGAGGTGTTCGACGGGAACGAACCCATCGAGCGGGGAATGAACCAGGCGTGGACGGCGTTCGCGGAGAACAGGACACTGGTGTGGCAGGGCGACGTGGAGACGCGGGGAACTGACGGGTCGACCGTCGAGGCGACCGGGAGCCCGGCGTGGGAGCACCTCGCGACGTCACTCGGGGAACACGGCGTGCTCCGCGTTTCCTCCCCCGCGCAGGGCAGGTTCGACGGGAGCGACATGACGCTCGCCGAGACGCTCGCGGCCAACATCGAGGCGGCGTTCACGCGGGCGGACCGCGAACAGAACCGCCGGGAACAGGCACGACGGCTCCGCCGGCAGAACGAGCGCCTCGACCGGTTCGCCTCCATCGTCAGCCACGACCTCCGCAACCCCCTGAACGTGGCCATGACCAGGGCCGAACTGGCCAGGCGGGACGACGACAACGACCACTTCCAGCACGTCGAGAACGCACTCGACAGGATGGAACGGATCATCGAGAAAACGCTGTCGCTCGCCAGACAGGGCCAGACTGTCGACGCGACCGAGCCCGTGTCGCTTTGCCGCGTCGCCGAAAAGTCCTGGAGCGGAGTCGAAACGTCCGGCTGGCACCTCGACGTCGTCGACGACACGACGATATACGCCGATCCCGACCGCCTCCGCAACGTCTTCGAGAATCTGTACCGGAACGCCGTGGAACACGGTTCCACGAGCTCTGACTCGCAAGCTCCGCTTCGGGTTCGCGTCGGCGTCCTCGACGACGGGTTCTACGTCGAGGATACCGGGGTCGGAATCCCGCCCGACGAACGCGAGCAGGTGTTCGAACTCGGCTACTCGGCCGACGCGGAGGGGACCGGCTTCGGGCTGGCTATCGTCCGGGAGATCGTCGAGGCACACGGCTGGGACATCGGTGTGACCGAAAGCAACGACGTTAGCCCCGAGGAGCACCGCGAGTCCGGGGCCGGGGAGATGTCGTCTCCCGGAACGCGGTTCGAAATCACCGGCGTCAAAAGCGAGTGAGCGACAGGGGTGAGCCGGCACCTGCTCAGGGGGGAACCCGCCCGCTTGCGAGCGGAACCAGCCCCCAGCCGAGACGTTCGGCGTGCTGGTCGCGGGTTCCCTCGAACAGTGCGTCGCGTGCGAGGTCCCACCGCCGTTCGAGTTCCGCGGTCGGGGAGTCGCGTCCCAGCCGGTAGCCGGGGGCAGTGAGGCGGACGAACAGCCGGAGTGCGAAGTTCAGCGGGAGCGCGGCCGGCCGGTCGCTCCGGGTCGCGTTCAGCAGCGTCACCCGGCCGCCGGGCTCCACCTGGGTCACCCACTCCCTGACCGCCGCGTCGGGCTGGTCGAGCATCCCGACGACGAACGTCGAGAGGAGAGCGTCGACGGAGCCGACCGGGGGCCGGGTCGCGTCACCGCGAACGACGTGGACGTTCTCCCACCCGGCCCGGTCGCTTCGCGCCCGTGCCTGCTTCAACATCGCCGGGACGAGGTCGACCCCGACGACGCGACCCTCCGGGCCGACGCGCTCGCGCAGGCACGGGAAGTTCGCGCCGGTTCCACAGCCCATCTCGACGACCGTGTCACCGGCCGAAATGTCGAGCGTCTGACCAGGTCGTACAGGCCCGCACACTTGCCGTAAAACGTCGCCGTCAGGTCGGTTCCGTCAGTCATCGATCTCCCTGATTGCGTTCGCCACGGTCGGCGCGTCCGGGCCGAGGACGTACAGAATGGGCTCGACGCCGAACCCGCCGGTCTGATAGAGGACGTCGGCGTCCGGCGTGGACGCAACTGCCGTTCCGATGGCGTCGTCGAGGTCGCGTTCGGCGTCGAACTCGGCGGTGACATACCCCCGCTCGGCGAACGCCTCGCGGAGTGCGTCGTCGTAGGAGACGTTCAGGGCGGCGCGTGCATCGCTCCCGCGTCGCCGCGCCGCGAGCAGGACGCCCGCGACGTGCTGGCTGACGCCGAACTCCGGGTCGCCGGGGACGGTCACCTGGCCGTGGACGGCGAGGATGCGTCCCGGAACCGCAGCGACGTCGTCGATGCTCTCCGGGTCCGAGAGCGACTCGACGAGGTTCGACCCCACCGCGGGGATGTGGCGGGCGAACCCCCCGGTGTTTTGCAGGACGCGCAGTCCGCGACGGACCGACGCCCGCACCTGTCCGGTCTCGCGAAGCCGGCTGTCGGGGTCGTGAACGGCGAACTGGCTGTCGTGGGCCGCGAGTTCGGGCACCGCCGCCGTGTGCATCTCCGCGAGCACGCCGCCCCGTTCGAGTTCGCGGATGTACACCTCCGCCTCGATAAGCGCCTCGACCGGCGTCAGGTCGCCGGTCGTCAGCCCGTCGGCGAGGCGCTCGACGAGGTCCGCCAGCCCCTCGTCCGCCAGGAGGCGCTCGTTGCGCTCGACCTCGCCGTGGACGTACTTGGAGACGGCGCTCTGGCTGATCCCCAGCAGGTCGGCGACCTCGTTTTGCGTGCGGCCACGCTTCCGGAGCGCCTCGGCGAGCATCGACCGGAACGTCGGGAGAAACTCTTCGACGACGAGTTCCTCGATGAATTTCATACCGAAGTTCGGGGGGCGGTCGTTTTCATTGTTCGCCTCCGAACTCCCTGTCGCCGCCGATGCGCGACGCCTGCGGGCCGGACTGGTCCTGGTATTTCGAGCCCCGGTCCTCGCCGTAGGGACGCTCCGCCGGCGAGGTGAGTTCGGTGAACGTCAGTTGCGAGATGCGCATCCCCGGCGCGAGGGCGACGGGCGCGGCCCCGAGATTCGACAGTTCGAGGGTTATCTGCCCCTGGTACCCGGGGTCGCACAGACCCGCCGTGGCGTGGACCACAATCGCAAGGCGGCCGAGTGACGAGCGTCCCTCGACGTGGGCGATGAGGTCTCGCGGGATTTCGACGCGTTCGACCGTCGTTCCGAGGACGAAATCGCCCGGGTGGAGGATGAACTCGTCGCCCTCGGGGACGACCGTCTCGGTGACGTACTCCGCGACTTCGGCTTCGCTTTCGGGGTGGATACACGGGATGTTCGTCCGCTCGAACTCCAGGAACTCCCGACCGAGTCTGAGGTCGACGCTCGCTGGCTGTATCTGGAGTTCCGGTTCGTCGAGCGGGTCGATGACCAGATTCCCGTCCTCCAGGCGGCGGCGGATGTCCGTATCCGAGAGTATCATACCCACAGGAGGGGACACCAGCCTGTAAAATCTCCCGGTCCGGTGTCTGGTTTGGAAACACTCCGACGTGCTTTACAGTCGTCGAATCTGTACGCCGAACTGATGCGCCGACGCACGGTCCTCGCTCTCGCAGGCGTCACAGCAACCGGGGTACTCGCGGGCTGTCTCGGAGACGACGGCCCGGATACGAGCAGCCCCGAAGCCATCGTCGAGGCGTACTACGAGGAAACCGAAAACGAGGAAACGTATCCCTCGGAGGTCGTTCACAGCGAGTCACCGCTCCGTGACGAAAAACTGGCCATCGAGTTACTAGAGACGTCGGTCGCAGTCACGGACCCGAATGAGGCGGACATCCGGGAGAGACTCTACCAGGTGATCGAGGAGTCGGCGATCCAGCGGCTCGTCGACATCGCTACCGCCGCCTCCGACGCCGCAATCGTGGCAGCGACCATCGAAGTTACGCTCACGGACAGAACCAAGGAAGATACCGTTCACCATCTCGTCGCCGTGGAAGACGGCGAGTGGCAGTTCGTCAGGTAGCGTCCGTCCTCGTACTGGCCGTCCGGTCACTGGCGTTTCTTGCCACGCCGGGCCGAGACAGGTGCCCGGTCCTCGAACGACCGGTTACAGCTCGGACAGAGCCCCTGCTCGAAGAAGATGGTCGGCCCCTCCCGGGTCTCGGGGTTCCAGCGAACGCGGTACCCACAGTACTCACAGCGGGTCGTCTGCTGGCCCATGTGGGACTGTGAGGACGGGAAGGCGTATAACTGTATTCCCGCCCCGAAGTCACATCCACCCCAGCCCCACGCCCGCCCTCGTCGGGAGTGTCAGCCAAATCGAACGGTTAAACTGGGTCGGGGGATGTAGAGTCCGATATGGGATTGAATCTCGACCAGGAGTGTCCGTCGTGTGGTGCCGGGGAGTTCTACCGGGCGGCGAGTACGAACATCCACCTCGGCGAGAAAGTGAAATGGCACTGTTCGGAGTGTGGGTACGGCTTCGTTCGCATCGACGGCGCGGTCGA
>PXQO01000005.1 GCA_003021285.1 Halobacteriales archaeon QH_2_65_14
CGCGAGCCACTCCCGGGCCGTTTGACGGCTCCCCACGGTCGTCTCCCGCTGGACGTGCGCACAGCAATCCGCCACCCGGGTCGGGTCGTCGGGGACTGCCTCGTAGACCTGCCGGAGCCGTTCGACGCCGCTCGCCGGCGGGACGAGCCGGTATCGCGTCGTCATCTCACAGGCCGTAGCTCTCCGCGAGCACGGTTTCGTCGACGTCGCCGACGACGTAGGTATCGCCGCCGCGCACGTCGACGGTCACCTGCGCGGGGCCGAACAGCTCGACGGGGAGGTCGCTCACGTCCCAGTCGACCGACTCGAAGATGTCGGCGCACGGCTCGCCGTACGCGTCCCCGGCGGTCGAGACGATCTCGTCGAACCGGTCGAACGGCTCCTCGACGACGAGGTGGACCCGTCCGCCGTACGCCAGCCCATCGTTCGTCCGCGCCATCGCCGCCGACTCCTCGTCGGCGACCGGCGCGACCGGTGTCGCACAGCTCGCAGAGAGGACGTCGAGCGGGTCGTAGCCGAGTTCCGACAGCCGGAAGACAGCCAGTTCGGCCGCCCGCGACGCCGCCACGACGCTTCCGGTCACGCTCGCGGTCGAAAAGCTCGGCAGGAAGACGGCGCTCTCGGCGACGTCTGTCCGCTCGGCGATCATCGAGACGACGTCCTCGTCCGGGAGGCGTTCGGACTCGACCCCCAGGACGGCGAACTCGAACTCGTCCCGGTAGCCGACGCGCTGGAAGATGTGTTCCTCGGCCACCAGCGCACGGGCGGGGCCGCTTCCCAGCCCCTCGAACTCGCCGGCGCTCAGCTCCCAGCCGGCCTTCCCGGCACACAGCAACGCGAGCGCCGGGTGGTCGGTCGTCAGCTCCACGTGCGTCAGCGGGACGCCGGCGACGTCGTCCAGACGCGTCTGGACCGTCGCCAGTCCCGCGGTCTGGATTTCCGACAGCAACAGCCCGGCTTCGAGCGCGCCCGGAAGCTCGACGCCGAAATCCAGTACGAGCGCCTCGTTCGACAGCGTGTGTACGTCGATGGCCTCGTCGACGAGTTCGGTGGCCATCCGGTTGAGACTCTCCATACCCGCCCGTTCCGGCTCCCTCCTTAAGAAGGCGCGGACTCCCTACGGCTCCCGACTCGACGCCTCCCGGCCCAGGTGTTGTTCGACCGCGTCGACTTTCGCGCCCGCGGGGTCGTCGCTCGTTCGCTTGTCGTCGATCTTGATGAACGTCCCCACGCGGTCGGCCTCGACGGCCTCGTGGGCCGCCCTGGCGGCGGCGAACACGTCCGCGACGTCGTTGCCTTCGAGTATCGTCCCCATCGGCGTGGTCTCGTACTCGACGTCGAACCCCTCCAGAGCCGCTATCGCCTCGGCTATCTCCGGTGCCATGCTCCCGTCTACCTCCGGTGAAACCGAAAGGAATGCACTCACGGTCATACTCTCCGGTACAGCTTCCAGGTACCTAAGGGCTACACCCCCGGATTTCCGACCCTGTGACTACCCCCAAATCGACCGACTGAACAAAAGATAGTTTCTATCCTGGGGTTATTTTTTTGGGAAGCCAAAAAATATTTTACCTCGATGGATGGCTTTATAGGTGTGGCGGACAAACTATCGTCTGTCTATGAGTACGCAGGAAACAGTCCTCAGAGAGTTCGGAACCGTCGAGGAGAACGAACTTCGCCTCGAACCCGAGAAGGCAGAGCAGGTAATCGACGCGCTGAACACGGACCTGGCGGCGACGTACGTCCTGTACCACCAGTTGCGCAAGCACCACTGGAACGTCGCGGGCGCGGAGTTCCGCGACCTGCATCTCTTCCTCGGCGAAGCGGCCGAACACGCCGAGGAGGCCGCCGACGAACTCGCGGAGCGCGCCCAGGCACTCGGCGGCACGCCCCTCGCAGGGATGTCGGCCCTCGAAGAGCACGCGCCCGTCGAACCCGAGGACGACGACATCTACGACATCCGGACGTCGCTCGCACACGACTTGGAGGTCTACGGTGACATCATCGAGTCGCTACGCGACCACGTCGAACTCGTGACGAACCTCGGCGACCACGCGACCGCCGAAATCCTCCGGGAGATTCTCGTCCAGGTCGAGGAGGACGCCCACCACGTCGAACACTACCTCGAAGCCGACACGCTGGTGACCGAAGACGCACTCCGCTGAGTTACTGACGAACCGCACGCTGATTTCACTTTTCCACAGAAGAGAAACCGGACTGACAGGCAGTTCTCGCCCGTCTATCGTTCGGGTCGGACAGTCAGGTCCGTAGCTATCCAGGCGTCGGTGTTCCCCTCCTCGGTGAACACCGTCCGGTCGGGCGAACTCCGGTGGGTCGTCACCTGCGCCTCCGATGTATCTCCCTGCTGTTCGTTCACGCCGACGTCCGGGACCTCCTCGGAACCGTTCATCACCCTCGATTAGGCTCCCCTAAAATTAAAAGGGTTTTGGTCTACCTAAAAGAACGATTTCCCCGTTGCCCTCCGGCAATCGACACCCGCTGGCTGCAAGCGACACCTACAGGGGGGCGGGGTCCGATAGCAGGGAGTATGTATCGCTGTCCGTCCTGCGGGTCGACGTACGCGGAAACTGCGAGTGCGCCGTGGCGGTGTGAGTGCGGTCACGCCCTCGACTTTGCCGGGACGCCGCGTTCCGACTCGGGGCCGCCGGAGTCGCTCGACCGGGACCGGGGACTCTGGGCGTTCGACGCGTTTCTCCCGGTCGGGCGGACGGTCACACTCGGCGAGGGCTGGACGCCGCTGGTCGACGCGCCGGACTGGGGTTGTGCGTTCAAACTGGAGTACTGCTTTCCGACGGGGAGTTTCAAGGACCGCGGCGCGGCGACGACGCTCTCGCAGGCCGCCGAACTCGGCGTCGACCGCGTCCTGGAGGACTCCTCGGGGAACGCCGGCGCGGCCATCGCCACCTACGCCGCCCGCGCCGGCATCGACGCCGAGATATACGTCCCCGCCGACGCGAAGGCGGGGAAACTCCGGGCCATCGAGCGGACGGGTGCCGACGTGGTTCGCGTCGAGGGCGACCGGGCGGCCGTCACCGACGCCTGTCTCGACGCGGTCGAGGCCGGTGACGGCTGGTACGCCAGCCACGCCTGGAACCCGGCCTTTTTCGCCGGCACGTCGACGTTCGCCTTCGAAGTCGCCGCGCAACGCGACTGGACCGTGCCGGACGCCGTCGTCACGCCGCTCGGTCACGGTACGCTCTTTCTCGGTGCCTACCGCGGCTTCCGGGCGCTCCGCGAGGCCGGGTGGCTCGACGAGATTCCCCGCCTCTACGGCGTGCAGGCGGCCGGCGTCGCTCCCATCGTCGCCGCCCGGCACGGCGACGTCGCGGCGGCCGGCGGGAACGACCTCGCCGACGGCATCCAGATCAGCGACCCCGCGCGCCGCGATGCGATTTTCGACGCCATCTCGGAGACGGGCGGTGACGCAGTCGCGGTCGATACGGCGGCGACGGAGACGCACCTCGACCGTCTCCACTGGCGCGGGTTCTACGTCGAGCCGACCTGTGCAGTCGCGCCTGCCGGGCTGGAAACGTTGCGAGAGCGGGGCGACATCGGGAGTGACGAGGACGTCGTCGTCCCGCTCACCGGGAGCGGATTGAAGACGTGACTCGTGAAAGCGGTGAGACAGCAAAGCGGCGAGTCGCCAAAACGGTGGGCCAGCGAGCGGTAGTATTGAAATAATCAATGTTGGAGTCGGGAACAGCATGAAAGCCCCGAGGCGCTCGCGGGCTGTGACTCGCTGCGCTCCTCGTTGCACTGCGGTGCTTGCTTCGTCTCGCCCGGCGAGCGCCTCGCCCCTTTCAGTCCCGCCCGGCGTTATTTTCCACGGGAGTTCAGCAAGCCGGGGCTTTCATGCTGGTCGCAGTTCTCTTTGAGAATCTCTTATCTGAACAGTTCCGAGCGAGCCGACGGCGGATTTAACTAGACCGCGCCGCAAGGACCCAGTATGCAGTTGCGGGACGCAGTCGAGGCGGACGCCGGACGGCTGGCTGCACTGACCGACTCGCCCCGGGACGTGATGCGCAACCTCGTCCACGACCGGACGGTCCGGGTCGCCGAGCAGGACGACGAAATCGTCGGCTTCGTCAGCTTCGACGCTCGGGAGCGGACGGTCCACGTGACCCAGCTAGAGGGCGACGCCGACGTCTACCAGCCGCTGCTCGACGAACCCATCGGGTTCGCCCGCTCGGAGGGCATGTCCGTCGAACTGCTCGCGGTCGACACCGAACCCGACCTGCAGTCGGCCGCAACCGATGCGGGTTTTGAGGAGGTCGGTCCCGGCCCCAACTTCGAGGGGGAGCCGACGACCCGCTACCGGCTGGACCCCTGACTCCTGGGCCGCTACATGAAATCGGCGATTCCCGACTGCTTGTTGGTGTCGTCCTCGAACAGCCGTTCGATGCGTTTGTCGAGGATTTCGAGGCGCTGTTTCGTGTACTCCTCGCAGCCGAACTCCTCGGCGATCCGGATGGCGGTGTCCATGTACTTGTTGACCGAGCCCTCGTGAACGGTCAGGTTGACGTCGCCGCCACACTCCCGGCACGCGCCCGACAGGGGCGCACGCCGGTACGTCTCGCCACAGCCCAGACACCGGAACTCCTGGCCGGTGAACGCCTTGAGGTTCCCCAGCAGGTCCGGCAGGAAGTGGAACTCGATGATGCGCTCGGCCACGTCGGTCTGGTCGACGGCCCGGAGCTTCCGCGAGAGCGCCAGCTGGGCGTCCATCTTTTCTTCCATCGACCCCACTGTCTTGTAGGCCGACAGGTCCGGCCCGGCCGCGATGTCCGTGGTATCGTGCGTGTGGTCGAAGCCGGTGTACTCGCGGTCGGTCCCCAGCGTCTCCTCCGCGATGGTCATCACGCCCTCGACGTCGCCGGGTTCTGCCAGCTCCCGCGTCGCCTCGTAGAACTCGCGGGGATACTCCCGCATGATGTCGACGTTGTGTGCCTCGTCGTCTATCTCCGTTGGGTCGATGCGCGATGACATCACCAGGGGCGCGTCCATCGAGTTGTGTGCGTACAGCCAGTTTGCAGTGAAAATCGGCTCGCTGCCGACCTGCAGGTCGTAGAGGTATCCATCGTATTCGACGCGTTCGACGTCGGTCACGCGGAGATACGAGAGGTCACCCGAAACGAGTGGCTGGAGGTCCGCTAGCGCCGATACCGCCTCATCGGGCAAGTCACGGGTTTCGAGTTCCTGTAGGATTTCCCGGAGCTTTTCGAGCGAGATGGTGTCCCGGCGTTTCAGGTACTTCGGTATCAGTTGCTTTACCCCAGGAATCTCCATCTCCCGGACGTCCATCAGGGCATCCGGAATCGAGACGACGAGACTCTTCGGATAGTACGGCTCTTTCCCATCGAGAATCTGCTGGAGCGGATTGCGCGTTGCTCCGCCCGACACCGTCACCGTATATATCGGCTGGCGCGAGTCGTCACGCTCGCGGCGGGAGACGTTTGCAACGACACCCACTCGGTGCAGGAGATAGACGATACCGTCCGTGACGTCTTCGCTCGGGGTGTGAAACGCGACCGTCGTCACGTTGTCGTCGCTCTTTTGGCTCCCGTCCCCGGCGATGAATCCACGGAGGAACGCCAGGATAATCTCCCGAGGCGCAGTCAGTATGGGGTCCGGAACGACCTTTTCACTCGAACTGTCCTCCTCCAGATTCTCGAACCCGAGGTCGTAGAGCAGTTCCCGGAACACGGCGGAAAACTGTACCTCGCAGGCCCTGTTCGACCATCGCGTTCGTGGTTCGAACCCGAGTACCCGCTCGCCCCTGTTGACTGCCTCGTTCACCAGTTTTTCGTCGCTGTTATGGATTGCCGGACAGACGCTGGACAGAGTCCCTTCCGCGACGAAGAGGCCGAGCAACCAGGCGAAATCCTCGTCGAGGTCGATGTGCTGACGGATACCGTCCTCGGACCCTTTCAGGCCGATTCGGACGTCCTCCGGAACGGCAAATCCCGCCCGGTCGAGTATCTCCTCGAACCGGTCGTAGGCGATCTTGCTGCGTTCGAGCCGGTAGGCCAGTCCCGAGCGGAACGCCTTGTGTGTCGGGCTACCGCGTTCGGTCGTCTCCCACGCAGTCGTCAGCACGTCTTCGACGTGGTCGTCGATGACGACGTAGGGGTCGTCGAGGCATTCGGTCACGTCAATCGTCGTCTCGCTCGCCTCTACCGGCAGGTTCCGGGGTGCGAGTATCAGGTCACCCTCGGTCAGGTCGCGGCCGGCGACCTCTTCGATGCCGTCCTCGTAACGAAACAGGCTGTGCTCTTCGGTGATTTCGATCTCCCGGCCGAACTGCGTCTTCACCCGAAGGAGGCGTTCGGTCTCGTCGGCCTGGTACCGGATGGCTTTCTCGATAGGCTGGAGACTGGCGTCGTGGTTCTCGTCGAACGCGTAGGTTTGCCATCCCTCGCTGGCGCAGGTCCGCTTTCGGAACTTGCCGTCCCGTTCGACTGGCGCGTCGAGTTCGTGCCAGAACTCCTCGAAGGTCAGAAACCGGACGTCACCGTCGGGGTCGACCGCGACGAGCCGCGAATCCTCGGCGACGCTGCCCCCTCGCTTGTCGGGCAGGTACTTGCGACTGAAGTTCAACAGGCCGTCCATCAGGAGCATGACACAGTCCTCGTCGCCATCGCATTGTCGGACATGTAATTTATTTGCCACGACTCTGTGTGTCTCCCCAACAGTGAGACAGTACGTGTGTTCAACGTCGGATGGGACAACTTCGACGCGTTCTACGGTATCAACGTTCGGACGCCCGGTATCGGCGTCACGGTTCGGTTGTCCCCCGTCAGTCGTCGCGGTCGTTTCACCTGACAGCGAGGCCATACCGCGAGCAGCGACCGGTATCTCGTCCCCTTCTGCGAGCAGATGGGCGTCGACTGTTTCGATTCCTTCGGTCAGGCGGAGCATCGAGTGGTCCGGCGTCACGGTGAGTTCATGCCCGTTCCGTGTCTCGATTTCTACGAGGTGGTCGGGAGCAGGGTGTTTCGAGACCGCCTCGACGCGCTGGAGCGTCTCGTCACCATCATCAGTCAGTGACGGGGCGTATATCTCCGCATCGAGTTCCTGCACTTCGACGCCGAATTCGTCGACGCGTGGCTCGTTGAGCAACTGCTCAACGAACGACTCGATGCGCATTTCCCGTCTCTCGCCTTCTTTTTCGTACTGAATGACCGTCTCCGGGTGAAAGCAGTTCCGGCGCTTCGCGGCGTGGAAGTACGGATGGGCGTACCCGACAGCCGCGCTCGTGAACCCGACGACCCGGCCGACGACAGCGGCGCTCGTGTGGGGAGCCATCCCGAAGACGAGTTCGCCGACGAGGTCGTCGCGGTCGTCGAGTTCGTAGTACGGTTCCAGCCCGTAGTACCCGGTCAGGAGGTCGTCGACGAAGTCGGCGGTCTTCATCAGATGCTCGGCCCCGCCGTCCGAGAGGACGACGTCCTGAACCCTGAGTTCGACGAGCTGGTCGTCGTGGCGCAACGGGTCGCCGCGCACGTCCTCGTGGTAGCCGAGTTCGCGGAACTGCTCGACGGTCACGTCGAGTTCCCGGGGGCGAACCGCCGTCACCGGCAGGTCGGTCATGTCGTAGCGGATGGTCCCGTCCTTGAACGCCGAGACGTCGTGTTTGGCGCGCAGGATGCCTTTCTCCAGCGGTTCGGGGGTCTTCTCCTTCGAGGAGAGCCCCTTGACCCCTTTCAGCTTCTCGAACGCCGAGGCTCGTTCGCCGACCGTCGAAAGCGCCGCCGAGAGTTCCGACCTGACGTTTATCGTCCGTCGCTGTGTGGGACTGGCCAGCGTCTCACAGCGCGGACACTCCGCGCGTCCCGACTCGTCGGGGTCGACCTCGCGGTCGCAGTCGGGACAGACGTAGACCGCCTCGGCGACGTCGCCACACTCGGGACATCGCGGGTGGTAGGTCCGGGTTCCGCAGGACCGACAGTCCCGGCGACCGACTTCGAGTTCGACCTCCCCGCGGGTCCCTTCGACCTCGTCGCCGTGGTCAGCGGCGTCGCCCACCGACCGCTGGTCGCCGCCCGCGTCCCCGATGGGAAAGAGGGTGTGGACCGCGGGCGAGAGTTCGCGTTCCTCGGACTTTTCGGGTCGACCCATCCGGTTGCCGATCCGCGTCGGCGCACGCTCGCGGACCGCGAAGGGAGCAACCTCGTTTACCGCGCGGATGGCGTTCTCGCCCCCGGCGTACTCCCTGGCGGCGTCACTCAGGTCCGCGAGCGTCCAGGTCCGTTCCAGCGCGTCGTCGAACCCCAGCGTCCACACCAGCGGCTTCCAGTCGGGAATCGCAATCGTCCCGTCCTGTTGGCTGTGTTCGACGAGTAACGTTTCCAGCGTCTCGCGGACCGTCTCCGTCCGGGATACGACGAGAGACTCCCGGGTTGTGCCGGGCGACCCGCCGGGTGTCCGGCGCTCGTTCCGTGCCTGTCCGTCAGTCGTCCCGTCAAACGCCCCGTCGGACGCGACGAGTTCGCCGTCCTCGATAGCGGCGGCGAGCGCCTCGATTGCCTCGACGCCCACGTCGTGGTAGAGGTAGGTGTATTTCGGGTGCAACGGCGCGTCGTACTCCCTCGCCCAGTCGAGCGCCTCCGCGGGCGTCGGGTCGGCGAGGTCGACCTCGATGCTGTCGCGCATCGCCTGGACCGGCGCGCCCGCGTCCTCGAACTCCTGGACCCACCACTCGGTGGCGTAGGAAGCGGGCACGAGCGAGTGGTTGTTCTCGACGAACTCGCCGTAGTTGACGAGGTACTCGCCCAGGTCGAGGATGCGCTCGACGCCGTTGCGGATTTCGAGCGCCTCCCGTGTGTCGTCGACGCGCCTGACTTCGCCGTTCGCCAGGCGGACGGTCGGCCCCTCGATGGTGTCGACAGGGACGACGCCGGCCGCCTTGCCCGGCCGTTCGGTCTTGATCTGCGTACCGGGCGCGAGAAAGTCGTCGACGAGATGCATCGTCGCCGGGTGGACGCCGGCAGTCGCGTCGCCGTGATTGCGGGCACGCCCGTAGCGAAGTCGGAAGCCGCCGGGTTCGCTGGGATGCGAGAAGACGGGCCGGCCGGCGATGAGGTCCTCCAGGAACTTCTTCGACGGGTCGGCGCGCGGCGGCCCGCCCGCGTCGGAGTCCTCGGCCTGCGCTCCCGCAGTCTCGGCGTCGCTCGTTCCGGCGTCCTCGTCGCCGCTCCTGCTCTCGTCTTCGTTCTCGCTTTCGGTCCCGTCGCCGTTCCCCTCCTCGTAGTTCCCGTCGATGAGGTCCTGGAGCCAGGGCCAGTCGACGTCGTCGAGTTCGCGGGTGTAGCGCTGGATTTTCGGGGCCTTGAGCGCGATGCCTTCGCCGAGGACGAGACACATGCCCCCCCGGGAGGCGTTGGTGTCGACCCGGTCGAGGTCGCGATAGCCCGACACCTCCTCGTCGCCGGTCGCCTCGCCGTCGAGCATGATGGGCATATGCCGGGCGATGAACTTCGCCTCCTTCTCCTTGGGCGCGTACTGGAGGCCGATCTCCTCGTCATAGAGCGCGACCTCCTCGGCGTAGCGGCCGACCTCGTCGCCCCTGGCGTTGTACTCGTCGATGCCCAGCAGCGTCCGGGCGTAGTCGGCCACCAGCACCGACAGCGCCTGGGCCGTCCCGCCGGCAGAGCGGATGGGGCCGGCGTAGTAGACGTTGACGAACTCCGTGCCGTCGTCATTCTCCAGGAGTTCGACCCGGTCGATGCCCTCGATGGGGGCCGCGACGACGCCTTCGGTCAGCAGTGCCACGGCGGTCCTCACCGCACCCTCGACCTTGCCCTCGCGGGTCGCGTAGTCCCCGACAGTTCCCTCGACGAAGTCCTCGACGAGTGCGAGCGCGGCCTCCTCGCGGGACATCTCGCCTTCGAGTTCCCGGACGCGCTCGGCGACGCCGTCGATACCGAGGATGTTCTCGACGCGGTCGGCCATGTCTTTCGCGACCGGAATCTCGACCTCGGGCGTTGGGTCGTCGCCGCGCTCGCGGGCCGCGTTGGCCACCTCGAACGCCCTGTCGAGTTCGCGTTCGAGCCCCTCGAAGTAGCGCTCGTCTTCCGGTCTCATCAGAGTGGCCAGAGGTCGAGGTCCGTCGTTTCGTCGTGCTCGCGCTCCAGCCTGGTATCGAACTCGCGGACGTACAGTTCCCCCGCGAACGTCGTCGCGCTATCGAGGTGGCCCGCGACGGTCGAACCGCCCTCGCGCGAGAGGACGGCGTGCGTGTGGGCGAACCGCCCGTCGCCGAGCCACGAGATGTTCCCGACTGCCGGCGTCATCTCGAGTGGCTCGTCGAACGTGATGCTGTCGTACTCCAGGTCGTCCTGGTCGTAGAAAAACAGCGTGTACTCGCGTTTGCCGTCGACTTGCGTGTAATTCATGTTCGAAATGGACGTGTGGTGCGTTCAAAACACTGTTGGTGGCTCCCCGCACAGGGGTAATTTCGCGCCGGACCGAAAAGAGTCACAACAACCACTATGAGAGCGGACACAACGGCCAAATACCCGGCCCACCTCGGGTGAGGTATGGACCGCATGGCAGCAGTCACGCGGGAGACGAGCGAGACGGACGTCGAGGTAGTGTTCGACGTCGACGGCGACGGCGACGCGACCGTCGACACGGGCATCGGCTTTTTCGACCACATGCTCGAATCGTTCGCCACCCACGGCCTGTTCGACCTCACCGTCAACTGCGACGGCGACCTGGCTGTCGACGACCACCACACCGTCGAGGACGTGGCGATCACGCTCGGGGAGGCCGTCGACGAGGCGCTGGGCGACAAGCGCGCCATCAGCCGGTTTGCCGACCGGCGCGTGCCCATGGACGGGACACAGGCGACCGTCGTGGTCGACGTGAGCGGTCGCCCGTACTTCGCGTTCGACGGCGGGTTCTCCCAGGACGCCGTCGGCGGGATGACCAGCCACATGGCCCGCCACTTCCTGCGCTCGCTGGCGACCAACGCCGGCCTGACGCTCCACGCGAGCGTCGACGGCGACAACGCACACCACGAGATCGAGGCGCTGTTCAAGGCACTGGCCCGGTCTCTCGACGACGCGACCCGCATCGACGAACGCCGGAGCGACACCCCGAGTACGAAAGGCGAACTGTAGCCGACGCGGGTTCGGTCGCTGTCCGCTCTGGGCGAGAAACGACGCGATCCATGCCCAACACATATACTGTCGGGGTGCGACGTTCCGGCTAATGTTCGACGAGATCATGGCGAAGTTCTCGGACTCGCCGAGCCAGCAGCGGGTCATCCGGTTACTGCTCGAACGGGGCTTCTCGGTCAACGACGACGGGCGCGTCGTCTCGGGGGGGATCGAGATTCCGAACACCGGCATCGCTCGCGAGGTGGGTGTCGACCGGCGGGTCGTCGACGCGACCACTGATGCGATCCTCGCCGACGAGGACCTCCGACCGATCTTCCAGAACATCTCCGCTATCCCGAGTCTGATGGACCTCGCGCCGGTGCTCGACCTGACGGTCCTCACGGTCGCCGTCAGAGACGCCGAGGAGTCCGGCATCGTCGCCACCGTCACGACCGAGATCGCGGACCGGGGCATCTCCATCCGGCAGGTCATCAGCGAGGACCCCGAGTTCACTGACGACCCGCAACTGTACATCATCACCGGCGAACAGCTCCCCGGCGACCTCATCAACGAAATCCGCCAGCTCGAATTCGTCCAGCGTATCGAACTCGCGTGATAGTGGTTGCTGTGACTCTTTTCGGCCCGGCGCGAAAGTATCCCTGTTTCGGCCCCTGGAACGGGCGAGGAGTGACTCCACGGCGGTACATAATCACAGCAACCACTATGAGTCCGGTCTCTCGCTCTTACGGATTCGCCAATATTCCCTCCCCGAACACACCCCGGACCGGAACTGGAGATTTTATCTGCCGTGACCGAGAACGGTCGCATATGACACCGCTATTCACAGACTTCCTGTGGATGGGACTCGTCGCGGTCACTGTTCTGGTGGTCCTCGGTTCCATCCTGTTTTTCCTCTATGACTCGATCATGACGGTCATCGAAGGTCGAGTGTAGGGTCGGCAGCGAAAGCAAAAAGCCCGTACCCGGGCAACCCAGAGGCGTGAGCGAGGTCTACCGCACTGTCGCGGGTCCGGGGCGGGCACGCTTCGAGGTCCGCGGGTCGGAGTTTATCGGCCACATCGACGCCGCCACGACAGTCGAGGAGGCCGAAGCGTTCGTCGAGGCACGGTGCGAGGAGTACGCGGATGCGACCCACAACGTCCCCGCCTACCGGGTTCGCGCGGACCCGCTCCGCGAGTGGTCGAGCGACGACGGCGAACCGGGCGGCAGTGCCGGCAAACCCGCGCTCAACGTGCTCCAGCAGGAGGCCGTCGAGAACGTCGTCGCGGTCGTCACCCGCTACTACGGCGGGACGAACCTCGGCGTCGGCGGCCTCGCACGCGCCTACTCCCGGGGTGTCAAGGAGGCACTCGACGACGCGGGAACCACCGAACGACGACCGCACGAGGAGTTCGCGCTCACCGTCGACTACGACGATTCCGGAACCGTGCGCGGACTGCTGGAGAGTGCCGGCGTCGAGTTCGACGCCAGCTACGAGGCCGAGGTCCGGTTCCGGGTGCGCGTCCCCGAACCGGAGGCGGCCGGGTTGCGCGACCGACTGTGTAGCGCAACCAGCGGCCGCGTCACGTTCGACCGGTGAGCATCGGCACCCGCCTCCCGTGGGCGTCTGGTAGTCGGGAACTGTTCACAAAAGTGCGAATCTCCACACGAAATGACGGGGTTGTCGCGGGGCAATCGTCGCGCGGGACGTGCATCTCGGGGTGGTCAGTCGGTCCGGAAGGCCCTGTCGCCGGCGTCGCCGAGACCGGGGACGATAAAGCCGTCGTCGTCGAGTTCGTCGTCGATGCTGACGGTGACGAGTTCGACGTCGGGGAACTCCTCGGCGATGCGTTCCAGGCCCGGCGGGGCGCTGACCGCCGAGAGGACGAAACACGTCTCGGGCGACCCCCTGTCGAGCACCTCGTCGAGGACTGCCACCATGGTGCTGCCCGTCGCCAGCATCGGGTCGGCGACGATGACGGTGTCTTCCTCCCTGATTTCGGGCAGTTTGACGTACTGAATGGCGATGGGGAACTCGCCGTCCTCGTTCATGCCGGCTTCCTCGTCGCGGCTGGCGGAGATGACGCCCTGCCGGGCCGCGGGGAAGGCTTTCAACAGCCCCTCGACGAACGGCGTCGCCGCCCGGAGGACGTTGACGATGACGATGTCGTCGAGCCCGCTGATTCGCGTGCCGGTCATCTCCGCGAGCGGCGTCTGTACGGTGACGGCTTCAGTGTCCATGCGACTGTTGATGAGTTCGTACCCACAGACTCGCCCCAGCCGCACCAGCCCCTTGCGGAACGCGACCTGTTCGGTCTCGGCGCTCCGCAGGTCGGTGAGAGTGTGCTGTGCGAGCGTGTGTGTGACGACGGACGCGTGTTCACGCTCCTCGATTCCCATGTTCGACCGTTCAGGGGGCCGGTACTTTATTGCTCCCTTTCGGTTCGACGTTCGCAGGCGGCAAGGTTTACGTCGGTCGACTGTCTACCCCCACCCGGAACGACGGAACGCTCCCGGAATCCCCATGTCCGAAATGGAAGAAAGCGTCTCAGGATTCAAGTGTCGCGGCGGCTGGGTCGACGTGGTCGAACACGGCGAACGCATCACGAAGGCGCTCGAAGAACTCGCTGCCGACCACGACGTCGACGAGGCGGCGCTCGCGGAGTTCGACGAGTGGCGGCCCAAGAGCCACGAACGTCTCGACGAGGACGTCAACGAAAAGACGGCCGAACAGGCCAGCGTCGAGGAAGGGAAGGGTGAACAGGAGGGGAAGGAACCGGAGGAGGACCTCCAGACGGCGGGCGAGAAACTCGCCGAGTCCTACGAGAACCTCGACGAACCCGACGAGGCGGTCGACAAGTGGGGCGAGAGCATCGACTACGTCGCCCGGGCGGCCGACTCGGCCAGCAGGAAGGCCATCCGCAAGGTCGAGGGCACGGTCTACAAGAACGTGATGACGCAGATGTCGCCGTACTACTTCGACAACGACCTCATCAGCGCGAACATCCAGCGGGTGTCCCGCGGCGACAGCCCCGAGTACGTCTTCGAGGTGAACGTCAACGACGACGACCTGAAGACCCGGGTATCGAACACCCTTGCCTCCTACGAGAAGGAAGTCGACCGCTGGCACGTCAACACCGAAAAGGAAACCGAATCCGTCCAGGCGGCCGAGGGCGTCGAACCCCCCGAGGAGGACGACCAGCCCGACTCCAAGACGAACTGACAGAAACCTGTCGGAACTCTCCCACCGTGGTGTCGCTTTCCTCATAGTGGTTGTTGTGATTAAGCGTGTCATAGAAAGGTTCCCGACCAGCGGTCCGGAGAGCCGGGAAACCAGTCCGAGCGGTAACTACAGACGACTGATCGTGGTTATTGTTGCTCTATTGAAAATGGAAGACAGCGCCGGGATAGTTCCGTAATGAGTTTGAGGAAATGAGGTCGAGTAGTCGATTATGGCAGTCGCTTTACTCGACCT
>PXQO01000006.1:0-6498 GCA_003021285.1 Halobacteriales archaeon QH_2_65_14
CGCAGCGAGTGTCCCGCGAGCCAGGCGAGCGGGACCTCGGAAGACGAGTGAAGCGAGTCTTCCGGTGCCCGGATGGCGAACGGAGCCCAGCGGAGTGAGGGGACTCGAGCGGTCAGGGGCTTCCATGCGGGTGTTCGGATTGATTTCGGTAGCTGCTCATTCGCCGTTGTCGTAGCTTCCTAAGTTAACGGTGCCCGTCGAGAAGTCAAATCATTTATTCGCGGACGAGCGAAACCCGAGGTATGGAGACAGCCCAGCGGTTCGACCTCGTCACCCGGAACACCGCCGAGGTCGTCGAGGAGAACGAACTGGAGGAACTGCTCGCGGACGGTTCGCCCTCGGTGTACGTCGGGTACGCGCCGACGGGTGAGATGCACATCGCCCACTTCACGACCATCCGGAAGCTCGCGGACTTCCTGAACGCGGGGCTGGACGTGACGGTGCTCGTCGCCGACCTGCACGCGCACCTCGACGACGAGAAGAGTCCCTTCGACCTGCTGGATGCGCGCACCGAGTACTACCAGGAGGCAATCGAGGGGATGGTCGAGGCGGCGGGCGCTGACCCGGCCGACGTGACGTTCGTCCGCGGGATGGACTACCAGCTCGACGAGGAGTACGCCCTCGAACTGTACCGGATGGCCGCCGAGACGACGATTTCGCGCTCCCAGCGCGCGGCCAGCGAGGTGGTCCGCGAGAGCGAGAGCCCGAACCTCGGCGGACTGCTGTACCCGCTGATGCAGTCGCTGGACGTCGAGGCACTGGAGGCGGACATCGCCTACGGCGGCATCGACCAGCGCGGCATCTACATGCTGAGCCGCGAACTCCTCCCCGACCACGGCTGGCACAAGCCCGTCTGTCTGTTCGCTCCGCTCCTGTCGGGGCTCACCGGGGAGAAGATGAGCGCCTCAGACGAGGCGTCCAAGGTGAACCTCACCGACTCCCCCGACGTCGTGGCCGAGAAAATCGGCGACGCCTACTGCCCGACTGGCGAGACCGAGGGCAACGGGGTACTGGAGTACGTCCGGTATCTCGTCTTCCCGATACTCGACGAACGCGGGGAGCATTTCGTCGTCGAACGGCCCGAGCAGTACGGCGGCGACCTCGTCTACGAGACCTACGGGAAACTCGAATCCGACTTCGTGAGCGAGGAACTCCACCCTCAGGACCTGAAAAACGCCGCCGGGGAGTACATCTCGGAGGTCATCGAGCCCGTCCGGTCGCGGCTGAACGAGCGGCCGGAACTGCTGGCCGAAGCCTATCCCGGGACACACGGGGACCAGTAGGACCCTATGTGCGACCGGCCTACCAACGAGGAGTCCGGCCAGGATTCACCGACCCCACACCGGGAACCAGTCCGGATACGGGCGGTCTACGACGAAATCGCGACGCACTTCTCGAAGACGCGGGTCAACCCCTGGCCCGAGGTCGAGGCCTTTCTGGACTCCGTCGCCGGGAGCGACGCCGACAGGGTCGGTCTCGATATCGGCTGCGGGAACGGTCGACACACAGCGGTGCTCTCGGAGGTAGTCTCGCGGGTCGTCGCACTCGACGCGAGTCGGGCACTTCTCGGGGAGACCAGGCAACGGATGGCCGACGAGGGGTGGGACGCCCACCTGGTACAGGGCGACGCGGGTTCGCTCCCGCTCACAACCGGTTCGGTCGACCTGGCGGTGTACGTGGCGACGCTTCATCACCTGCCCGACCGGGCGGCGCGCGTCCGCAGTCTCGACGAACTCGGCCGGGTGCTCGCCGACGGCGGGCGGGCGCTCGTGAGCGCGTGGAGCACGGCCCACGACCGGTTCGACGCCGACCCCGACGCCGACGAGGGGTTCGACACGACTGTCGACTGGACGCTACCGGGGGGTGAGACCGTGCCCCGGTTCTACCACATCTACGCTCCCGCGGAGTTCGAGGCGGACCTCCGGGACGCTCGCCTCACAATCGACGACGTGTACGTCTCAAGCGGAAACTGTTACGCGAAAGTCCATCTCTGATAGTGGTTGCTGTGACTCGTTTCGGCCCGGCGCGAAACTATCCCTGTTTCGGCCCCTGAAACGGGCGAAGAGTGACTCCACGGCGGTACATACTCACAACGACCACTATGATGCGGAAACGCCAGCAGGTCCACGGGGTGTCAAATCAGTCCCGTTCGACGACCCCGAGTCGGTAGCCGAGGTCCTCGCCCTCGAAGAAGGCGACGCGCCCGTCCGGCCAGACGGTGGGATCAGACAGCGGGAACTCATCCATTGCGGCGTCGAGGTCCGGGGTCGCAAGCAAACACGAACACGGGCACTCGCGGAAGCGGTCGAGCCGGTCCGCAAGCCAGTCAGCGCTCGTCCCGGACGCGAGTGCGAGCGGACGGCCCGGGAAGGATGCGACCTCGCCGAACCCGGGGACGTCTTCCCGAACCGGTCTGGGAAACCGGTAAGACTCCCGAAACAGGCCCACCGACGCATCGAGGCTGTGGACCCCGAGAACGACCTGTCCGATACCGGTGAGCGGGCCGCCCGCGACGCTCGGAGTCGGTGACGCGCGAAGGGAGTGTGGCGTCCGGTCCTCGATGGCGAACGGGTGGACGAGCCGCTTTGCGTGCGTGCCGAACGTGGCGACATCCCACTCCACGAGCCTGCCGTCGTCCCGCTCTCGGGAGCCGTACACCGGGCCCTGTACGGCGAGACCGGATTCGAGCATCCGTCGGCACGTTGCGACGATGTCGGGAACCCGGACACACCACGCCGCAGGCCCGGCGTCGCCGCGGATGTGTTCGGGCCAGAAGTCGTGTTCACCCCGTTCGCGTTCGGAAATGAGTTCGAGGTAGCTCCCGTCCTCGAACCCCAGAATGGACATGTGAGTAACACCGTTGTCGTGGACGCCGCCGTACTCGGGGGTGAGTCCGAGGCGCTCGAACGTCCGGGCCATCTCTTCGAGGTCGCTGCAGGCGTAGGGAACGTGGTCTATCGTGGTCTCCATGCTCTCACCAGGGACTGCACTGCTTTTGAATCTCTCTGCGAGGGTAATAGAGTTGGCTGTCAACTCAGGTCGCCGACCGCAGATGGTTCGAGACAAGCGACCGAACGTCGGGGGTGTGCCCGATCAACTGAGAGTCAAACACCGAGGTACCGCTGTCGCAACTCCTCGTCTTCCCGTAGGCGTTCGGTGGGGACAGACGCGGCGATCCGGCCCTCGTCGAGGACGTAGTGGCGGTCGGCGACGGCCATCGCGGCGGCGACGTTCTGCTCGACGAGTAGCACGGCAATCCCCTGCTCTTCGTTGATGTCGGCGATGATGTCCTCGATGTTCCGGACGATGTAGGGAGCCAGTCCCTCGAACGGTTCGTCGAGCAGCATCAGACGGGGGTTGGCAGCGAGCGCCCGTGCGATGGCGAGCATCTGCTGTTCGCCGCCGCTCATGTTGCGGGCGTGTTTGTCGCGCATCTCCGCGAGTGCCGGGAAAAAGTCGAGGACGGTTTTGAGGTCCTTGGGGCCTTCGGCGTGGTTGATCGCGAGGCGAATGTTCTCGACGACCGACAGCCGGGGGAAACAGCGGCGGTCCTCGGGCACGAAGCTGATGCCCCGCTGTGCGATTCTGTAGGGCGGGTCACCGTTCAGTCTCTCGCCGTCAAAGCGGATCGTGCCGCCGAGGATTGTCGGCTCCGCCGCGCCGGCGATCCCCCGGAGCGTCGTCGTCTTGCCCGCGCCGTTGCGGCCCAGCAACGAGACGAGTTCGCCGGCCTCGACGTCGAGGTCGACGCCGAACAGCACCTGCCCGGTCTCGTATCCGGCTTCGAGGTCCTCGACGGCCAGCAGCGTCATAGCTCCTCCCGCATGCCGCCGAGGTAGGCGTCCTGGACGGCCTGGTTCTCCCGGACGGCGTCCGGCGGGCCGGTCGCGATGACGCTGCCGCGGTCGAGGACCGTGATCCGGTCGGAGATCGAGAGCACGACGTCCATGTCGTGTTCGATGAGGACGACCGTCAGCCCGCGCTCGTCCCGGATTTCCTCGATCAGCGCCGCAGTCTGGGTCGTCGCGCCGGGACTCATCCCGCTCGTCGGCTCGTCGAGCAACAGCACCTCCGGGTCGGTCGCCAGCGCCATCGCGATTCCGAGCCGGCGCTGTTCGCCGTGGGGGAGGTTCTTCGCCTCGACCGCCAGGTAATCGGTCAGACTGACCGCCTCAGCGAGTTCGACCGCCCGCTCTCGGCCCACGTCGTAGTGGGTACGGAACAGGTCGAGCGAGAACGCCCCCTGCTGTGTGGTCTGGACGACCAGCCGGATGTTCTCAAGCACCGTCTGGTCGTTGAATAGCTGGTTCGACTGGAACGACCGGGCCATCCCGAGGTGGGGACGGCGCTCCTCGGGGTCGTCCGTTATCGCCGTCCCGTTCAGGTACACTTCGCCCGCAGTCGGCGGGAGCGTCCCCATGACGCAGTTGAAAAGCGTCGTCTTTCCGGCCCCGTTCGGGCCGATAATCGCCCGCAACTCGCCCCCGGGCACGCCGAGGCTCACCCCGTCGACTGCGACCACCTCCCCGAACGTCCGGGAGAGGGTCTCGACCCCGAGGGCTGCCGATGCGGGGTCCGTGACAGGCTCGACCTCCGGCCGATGGGCCGTTCGGTCGGTCTCCATCGAGCCGGTGTTTTCCTGGTTTTCGGGACGGCTCATTTCTCCCCCTCCGTCACACGCGCATGAATCCAGACCGGTATCGACCTGAGGTAACCCCAGATTCCTTCTTCCGGGGCCGTCAGCACGACGACGACGAACAGAGCGCCCAGGAAGAACTGCCAGTAGGCGACGACACCACTGAGGTCGATGGAGACGACCGAGAGCGCCGAGATCGGGAACTCCCAAACTTCGAGGTCGGTCAGGAAGTCCTCGGCGAACAGCCAGGTGAACGCGCCGGCAATCGGGCCGAAGAAGTAGTTGACGCCGCCCAGCACCGCCATCAGTACGGTGTCGCCGCTCGTGAAGACGTTGAGGTTCTCGATGGCGGCACCGGAGTTGTGGACCATCAGCAGGACGCCCGCGATGGCCGAGAACACGCCGCTGAACGTGACCGACCAGATTTTGTAGCGGGTCGTGTCGACGCCCATCGCCCGCGCGAGCTGTTCGTTCTCCCGGACGGCGACGAGCGAGCGGCCGAACGGCGAGCGGACGACCTGCCAGAGCGCCAGCATCGCCAGCAGGAACACGAGGCCGACGGCCCAGTACCAGTCGACCGAGGCACCGAACGCCTCGATGGCGATTTCGCCCCTGGTCTGCTCGACGAAATCGGGGAGCGCCCCGCGGGTGATCCCGTTGGAGCCGCCGGTCAGCTCCTCCGGGTCCCGCAACACCAGGAAGTAAATCGCCTGGGCGAACGCGAGCGTCAGCAATGCGAAGTAAATCTCGCCCATGCCGACGATCAGCTTCCCGAGGAGGTAACTGTAGACGGCGACGGCCACGAGTGCGAGTGCGACGCCGATAAAGAAGGTGCTGTTCCCGCCCTCCGGGAGGAGCCAGAACCCGTTTTTCACGAGGATGGCCGGGATGTACAGCCCGAAGCCCAGAAACATCGCGTGCCCGAACGAGAGCAGCCCCGTGTATCCAAACAGGAGGTTGAACGCCGCGACGAACAGCATCATGATGAGCATCTTGCTGGCGATGGCGTTGTAGCCCAGCAGGAAATCGCTCGCGACTGCCGGGCGCAACACCGCCACGAGCAGGAGCATGCCGAGCGGAATCCGGTAGCGCTCGAACAGCGACGGCTCACCGACCGTCTCGCTGGTGAACCAGCGACCCCCCGATCCGCCGTCGTCGGCCTGCTCGTCGGCGTGGCCGCTCATTCGAGCAGTCCCTCCTCGCCGAACAGGCCGCGGGGTCTGACCAGCAACACGACAATCATCACCAGAAACGGAATCAGGTCGGTGATGCCCCTGATTTCCAGCGCGGAGATGCCGGTAGTGACGGCGAGCGCGCTGAGCACGCCGGGAACGAGAAACGCCGCCAACCCGACGAGCAGTCCCGCGACGACGCTACCGAAGATACTGCCGACGCCGCCGATCACGACGACGACGAACGCCCGGAGGACGAACAGTTCACCGGTGCCGGGATCAACCCCGTGTTCGAGGACGCGCAGCGCCCCGCCCAGGCCCGCGATGACCGACCCGAGAAAGAACATCGCGGTGAACCGGAGCGGCAGGTTCACACCGACGAACTCCGTCATTTCGCCGTCCTGGACGCCTGCCCGGACGGTCAGCCCCATGTCCGTGTTCGTGATGAGGTAGTAGACGGCTGCCACCGAGAGGACGGAGACGGCGACGGTAAAGAGTCGGTACGTTCCGACCTGGGTCACGAGCAGGTCGGTCCCGCCGGTGAGGAAGCCGGGCTTTTCCGGCTGGACTGCGCTCGCCCCCCAGATGAACCGGACCGCCTCCGCGATCATCAGCGTCAGCCCGAACGTCGCGAGCAGGCCGACGACGGCGGATCGGGGGGTCGCTGGTTCACCAGCGAGACGGTCGGTG
>PXQO01000006.1:6562-16065 GCA_003021285.1 Halobacteriales archaeon QH_2_65_14
CCCGAGCACGAGCGCCAGCCCCAGCGAGACCATCACGAGGATCATCCCGTAGACGAGCCCGCCGATGGCCTGGTCGATGAACAGCCCGGGCTGCTGGATGGCGGCGTTGGCGAGCAGGAGGAAGCCTGCAAGCCCGGCGAGACGGGCCGCTGTCGAACTCTCGGACAGCAGCTGTCGTGTCCGGGTCCGGACGTCGAGCGTGGCACTCATTCTCGCCTAGAACGAGCAGCCGGCTTCCTCTATCGAGCGGGCGACGTCGTCGCCGGCGAACTCCTGCTCGACGGAGAACCAGTTCTTGTGGGGGTCGTCGGCCATCTCCTCGACCGGCCGCGAGGTGACGCTGTAGGTCGGCTGGATGAGCTGGTGGTCCTCGGCGCGCCAGTACATATCCCCGCCGCCTTTCATCTCGACGATGGGCGAATCGACCTCGTGGCCCTCCAGCGCGTCGCGCATCGCCTCGGCCTCGATTGAGTCCGCCCGGATCGCCGCGCGCACGCCCTGGTCCATCGACATGTAGCCCAGCAGGTGCCGGACGTAGGGGTCAAGCTCGCCTTCGTCTGCGACCCGCTGTTTGAACTCCTCGCCACCGTCGACTGCCGGTCCCCAGACTTGCCCTGCGATATCGAGAATCGACGCCGTCTCTTTGTCCATCCCCCAGAAGACCAGGTCCTCTAGCTGGTGCATCGCCAGCGTCCGGTCCTCGATGCCGCTGGCGATGATCTGGTTGCTGGCCTTCCGCAGGTCCAGCCCTGCAATCAGTACGCCGATTGCGGGTGCACCTGACGCCTCGGCGCGGTTGACGTGCTGGGCGTAGTCGTCGCTGGGGAACGGGACTGCCTCCCTTCCGACGACGGTCTTGCCCTGTTCTTCGAGCGTGTTCTGGACGGCACCCGCCGCCGTCTGCCCCCACGTGTAGTCGGAGTACATCAGGAACCATTCGTCCTCCGCCTCCGCCATCTCCCCGCTTATCGTGTTTGCGAGCATCGAATTCGACGCCGTCGGGCGGAACACGTACTCGCCACACTCGCCGCCGGTCAGCGCCGAGGAGTGGGAGCCGGTCGGGAAGTACGTCACCGCGTTGTCCGATGCCCACCCGCCGAGCCGCAGTGCGACCGACGATGACACCGCGCCCATCAGGAAGTCGACTCCTTCGTCGGTGACCAGCGCCCGCGCCCGTTCGAGCGCTGTCCCGGGGTCGAGTTGCGAGTCGTCGGTCGCCAGGTCGATTTCGACGTCGTACTCCGACTCCAAATCCTCGATTGCCAGCTCCGCCCCCGTCACCGCGGCGTTCCCGAACACCGCGAACGGCCCCGACGTCGAGGTGACCATTCCGACGGAGATGCTATCGAGACTCGTATCCGACGTCGTCCCGCCGTCGTCACCGGTGTTATCGCCGTCATCGCTGGTGTCGCCGTCACCGGTCCCGTCACCATCCTCGGTGTCGTCACTGTCCCCGTCCCCGTCGTCCCCGACACACCCGGCCAGTCCGAGAAGTCCCGTTGCCCCGGCCGCTGCCAGAACGCTACGCCTCGTGATAGCAGTTGACACAGTCGGCCGTGACGCCTGTTTATCAGTGTCTTTCATTAGTACGGTGCCGAATTACCTCCCTGAAGGAATAAAGCTACTGGAGAGTGCTGTGAAATGCCTGATTTTTCCGGGAAACGGTGGCGGTTTTTTCACTGGAAGCATCCGCGCCTTCGGCGAGTCGCGGCAGCGCGAGGACGGAGCGAAGCGGAGTCCTCGATAAGCGAGCGGCTTGGCCGTCTCGCGGCCGTCTCGCGGTTCAACCCGGGCTGAGGGCTTGGAAGGCCCTAGTCCTACCGCTAGACCAACCGCGCGCGTTTCCAGGTATTCCCCCCACGCTTAAGGGAATTTCTGTTCTCAATCGGCGCTGTTCTCGTCGGTGGCCCCTCTGACGACTCGTCGAGCCTCCGTTGGGCCTCTCGCGCTCGGAGAGCATCGTCTCTACCGGTGGTACCGAGTTTTTTGTACTGCCCAGTCCAATCACGGAGTATGCAGGAACTGAAAGACTCGTTGCGGGACGCGTTCGAGGAGCAGGGATACGACGTGGCCGACGTCAGCGCCAACCGGGACCGGGTACGTATCGCCGTTCTCGACGAGGAAGCGAGCGCCGAGGAACTGCGGGAAATCACTCACAGCGTCGTCGACGAATCTGACGTCCTCGGACTCGACGTGACGACGGAATCCGCCGACAGTCAGGAGGGCGTCACCACGGTCGTCTCGTTTCGCTATCGCGGGTGACGCCGGGTTCCTCCAACGCCGCTCGACAATCCGCGCCTGATAGTGGTTATTGTGATTGTTTTCGTGACCGGGACACGTGCACCCCCATTTCGCCGTCTCATAGTGGTTGTTGTGAGTATGTACCGCCGTGGAGTCATTCCTCTCCCGTTTCAGCCGCCGAAACAGGGATAATTTCGCGCCGGGCCCAAAAGAGTCACAACAACCACTATGAAACCCGGACGCTCACGGTAGCCAACGCCACCATACTGTGTCGGGGAGTCCCGGGGGGAACTGTTCAGATAAGAGATTCTCAAAGAGAACTGCGACCAGCATGAAAGCCCCGGCTTGCTGAACTCCCGCGACTCGTTGCGGTCCTCGGCCTGGGTTTCAGTCCCGCCCAGCCTGAAAAATAACGCCGGGCGGGACTGAAAGGGGCGAGGCGCTCGCCCGGCGAGACGAAGTAAGCACCGCAGTGCAACGAGGAGCGCAGCGAGTCACAGCCCGCGAGCGTCTCGGGGCTTTCATGCTGTTCCCGACTCCAACATTGCTTATCCGAACACTACCGTCCCGGGGAGAGCGCACCTTTTTCTTCGCGGCGGTCGCAGTGACACACATGACGCTGGAAGCGAACCTCGATGCGACGGCCGACGGCGACGTCATCTTCGTCTTCGAGGTCACCAACACCGGGTCGGACCCGGTCGAGTTGACGTTCACGAGCGGGCAGACGGCGGACGTGACCGTCTTCGAGGCCGACGGCGACGACCAGGTCTGGCAGTGGAGCCGTGGCCGGATGTTCACCCAGGCGATGCGGTACCCGACGCTCCAGCCCGGCGAGACAGTCTCGGAGGAACTCACCTGGGAGGACCCGCCTTCGGGGGAGTACCGGGCCAGGGCGACCCTCGCGGCCAGGGAACGCGACGTCAGCGCCGAGACGACGCTGACAGTGTAACCGCACTCAGCTGTCAGTCCGGCCGCTCGGTGTTCGTTGCGTCGCCTCGCCTGGCCCGGAACCGGTCCCTTCTCGTGTCAGTCTGGAAAATGGAGACAACTATTTTACGTCCAGTCACCGAAATGAGAGACATGAAACAGCGAATCAAACGTGCGTTGAGTCGAGCGCGATACGCGGCGATGGGCGCGGCCATCGGCGCGTTCGTCGGCGGACTGTTCAGCCGAAGCACCGCGAGTACCGGAGCGGCGACCGGTGCCCTGGTCGGTGCGATAATCGGGGAAAAACGCCACTCCGCTGGCGGCATCATCGAGGAGGTCAGGGGACGCCGCGAGGGGGCAGACGGCGAAGGAGGCGGACTGTCCAGACAGCTGTCGGAACTGAGAGAGAAGCGGGCACGGGCGGACGACTGACCGGCCGCTGCGGGCTTCCGGCAGAGTGGCTGTCAGAGGCTCCCGGCACAGCGACGAGGGGCGACAGGTCCCGGGGACAGTAACCGGGAAGCGTCGGTTTCTTTGCGGTTCCCGCCGTAACACAGCCAGTGGCCGAAACTGATCGAAAGGGCGTCGACATGACGACGGGGGCGATAGCCCCGAAACTCCTGACGCTGGCGTGGCCGCTGGTGCTCGGTAACCTGCTCCAGACGGTCTACAACATCGCCGACATCTTCTGGGTCGGCCGCGTCAGTTCGGAGGCAGTCGCCGGCGTCTCGCTCATGTTTCCCCTGTCGTGGATGTTCGTCTCCACGGCGATGGGGCTGACTGCGGCGACCATCGCGCTGGTCTCGCAGTACGTCGGCGCGGACAACCGGCGGCGCGCCGACCGCGTCGTCGCCCAGACCATCTTGCTGGCTATCGCCGTCTCGACGGCGCTCGCGGTCCTCGGGTGGGTGTTCCGTCACGACCTGCTGTCGCTCATGGGTGCCCAGGACCAGGTGTTCGTCGAGGCGCTGGATTACATCGAAATCATCTTCCTCGCACTGCCGCTTACCTTCCTGTTTTTCGCGTTCAGGTCATCGCTCCAGGGGGCCGGCGACACCAAGACGGCGATGTGGCTCGTGTTCGTCTCTGCGGGGATGAACGTCGTCATCGACCCGTTTTTCATTCTCGGCTGGGGGCCGCTCCCCGAGATGGGGACGCGGGGTGCCGGCTGGGCGACGTTCATCTCCCGCGCGTTCGCCACCGCCGTCGGGATCGGAATCCTCCTCCGGGGCGGCTTCGGCGTGAAACTCCACGTCCGCGACCTGGCACCCGACACGACGATTCTCGCGAAACTCGTCGGCGTCGGCTACCCGGCGACCATCGACGGCTGGGCGCGGAGTTTCGCCGCGGTGGCGATGGCCGCGTTCGTTACTCCGTTCGGGACGGCCGCCATCGCCGCGTACGGCATCGGCGTCCGCCTGATGTCTGTCTCGTGGTCGGTGGCCGGCGCTGTCGGCCAGGCCGCGGCGACGGGCGTCGGGCAGAACCTCGGCTCGAAGACGCCCGACCGCGCCGCCCGCGTCACCTGGATTGCCACCGCCGCCACGATGGGTATCCTGTTCGCCGCTGGGGCGCTGTGCGTGCTGTTTCCCGAGTTCATGATCGGCGTCTTCGACGACAATCCCGACACCATCTCGGAGGGCGTCACGTTCCTCTATGTCGTCGCCCCGTTCTGGGCCTTATTCGGCGGCACGATGGTCATCCAGGGGGCGTTCCGCGGGGCCGGCCAGACGAAGGTGGCGATGTCGATGTCGTTTCTCGCGCGGTGGGTGTTTCGCATTCCCGTCGCCATCTTCCTGGCGTTCTCGGTGACAGTCGCGGTTCCGATGACGGACATCGTCTTCCAGGACGTCGGCCTGGACGTCGGCGTCGTGGGCATCTGGTCGGCGTTCTCCATCGGCGCGTTCCTCACGTTTCTCGTCGCGGCGTTCTGGTTCCGCCTCGGCCGGTGGACCGAGGGCGTCATCGAGGACGAACACCGCGAGGCCCCGGTCGAGACGCCCGAGGGGAGCGACCAGCCAGTTCCCGACGACGGACATGACGGGCGCGATGTCGACCCGGACGTCGACGACTGAGGTTCGTCGTCGCCCAGCCGCCGTAGTGGAAGCCGACAGCCACGATACAGAACGCCGAGACGTAGTACAGGAAGATGCCGGCGTAGATGCCGACCACCCCCCAGCCCAGCACGACGCTTGTCACGTACGAGAAGCCGAGATAGAACACGAGCAGGCCGACCGTGCGCGCCAGGAACGGCGTGCGCGTGTCGCTGCCGCCCTGGAGCGACCCAGCCAGTGTGACATACAGCACGGTGAAGGGGGCGACCACCCCGTAGGTGAACGCGAAGCCGGCCGCGGCCGGAAGCGTCTCCGGGTCGTCCGTGAACAGTCCGGCCAGTGGTTCGGCGACCACGGCCAGCGACAGGCCGAGTGTGCCGACGGTGAGCAGGCCCAGCGCCGCAGTTGCCCAGCCGTTGTACCGGGCCTGGGCCGGGTCCCCCTCGCCGAGTGCCTGCCCCACCACGATGCTCGCGCCGACGTTGAGACCCCGCGACAGCGGGCTCGTCACCTGCTGATAGACGCGACGGCCGATCTGGTAGGCCGCGTTGATCTCGGCACCGAAGGTTAGCAACAGGGCGTTGAACGGGAACTCGATGACCGTCGCCACCAGCCCCTCGGCCACCTTGGGGGCGGCAACCACGAGCAGCTGTCTGGCGATGACCCACTGTCGCGGTCGCACGAAATTCGCCTCGGTCCAGTCGGTCGCTATCGCGGCCACGAACGCCGTCGCAGTAAAGACGTTCCCGAACGCCGTCGCCAGGCCGACGCCAACGATTTCCAGGCGGGGCGCGCCCAGGAGTCCGAGACCGAGCACGAGCGAGAGCACGATGTTGAGGCCGTTCGAGACGAGATTCACGTACATCGGCGTCCGGGTGTCGCCGGTTCCCTGGAGCGCAGAAGCCCAGGATCGCGATGGCCTCCTCGCCCAGCAGTACCCCGAACGCGATGAAGGGGATACCGGTCAGCGCACCGATGAGAAGCGCCTGGGTCACCGCCTCGTCCCGGTTGGCGATAGCGCCGCTGCCCGTGTCCTGGCTCGACAGCGCAATCGAACCGGCACCGAGTCCGAGGCCGATCCGCAACGGCAACCGTGCGTACAGGTCGGCGAGACCGATTGCAGCGACAGCGAGCGGCGAGAACAGCGCCGTCACGAAGATGTCGGTGGTCCGCATCAGCGTCCGGGACACCTGCTCGACCATGACCGGCCACGACAGCGACGTGACCCGCCACCACAGCGCAAGGAGCCGACCCCTGTCGACGCGCATACCTGGCTCTTTGGGTGCATCGACTTGAGACTGCGGATTGCGGTTTCATTGCCCTGTCCCCTTCCTTTTGCTGGCGTCCCGTGGTTCTTTACTGCTAGAATTTCCAATCGACTATCGTCACGATAATTAGCATCGACTGGTATGATGGAGGTGTCCGTTGAAAGAAACAACAATGATTCCAGCATCCGACTCGGAACGCATCGCGGAACGGCGACGGGGAGCGTTTGTCTCCCCCCGGTGCGAAGAGGAACCCATCTCGTCTGCAACCGTCGGGGGGTGTCACTGATGGCGACACAGGGCCAGGAAGACGACACGGACCCGGTGGTATCGGCCGAGAATCTGCGCCGGACGTACTACATGGGGGAGCCGGTTCACGCGCTCGACGGGGTGTCGCTGACCCTTCCGAAGGGGTCGTTTACCGCAGTCATGGGGCCCAGCGGGTCCGGGAAAAGTACGCTCATGAACCTGCTCGGGTGTCTGGACACCCCGACCGGGGGAACCGTCGAGATCGACGGCCAGCGGGTGACGGAGCTCTCGGGGAACCAGCGGGCGCGCCTCCGGGGCAAGGAGATCGGGTTCATCTTCCAGACGTTCAACCTGATGCCCCGACTGACAGCGGCCGAGAACGTCACGCTCCCGCTCGTGTTCAACGACGACATCGACGTCGGTCGCCGGGAACGTGCGGAGACGCTCCTCGAACGCGTCGGGCTGGGCGACAGGCTGGACCACACGCCGAACGAACTCTCGGGCGGCCAGCGCCACTCGTGCTGGCTGACGAGCCGACCGGGAACCTCGACACCGATACCGGCGCGGAGATACTGGAGCTGTTCGAGGAACTCCACCGGGGGGGCCGGACGATTCTGATGGTCACCCACGAACGCCACGTCGCCGAACGCGCCGAGCGCATCGTCCACCTCGTCGACGGCCGGATCGACCGGATCGAATACCCCGACGAATCCGCGCGGACTGCCGACGCGTCCGTCGCCGAATCCGACCCGGGCACGGAGGCACACGGAGGTGATAGCTGATGAAGGCGAGCGAAAGCGTCAGGATAAGCTGGCGCGCGATCAAGGGCCACAAACTCCGGTCGACGCTGACGACGCTCGGCGTCATCATCGGCGTCGGCGCTGTCATCGTCTTCATGGTTCTCGGTGGCGGGTTCGAGGCCGACCTGCTCTCGGACATCGAGGAAGAGGAGGAGCCGATCATCTCCGTCCAGACCCAGGCCGGAGGCGGGTTCGGCGTGCAGTTCGTCCAGTCGCCGATTTACACACAGAGTGACGTCAACGCTGTCTCCGAGATTGACGGCGTCGACTACGTCGCACCGGACGGGAGCCTCTCTGCCGTTCAGTTGCGATACGAGGACCAACAGCTCGCTGGCGGCGGCGGGTTCGCCGGCGGCTTCGGCGTCGACACCACCCCACAGGAACGGTTCCAGGACGACCTCTGGGAGATGGTCGAAGGCGACGTGCACAGTTCCGACGACGAGGCGGTCGTCAACGAGCCGATGGTCGAACTCCTGGAGGGGTTCTCGGTCGGCGACGAACTCACGATCCGAATCCGCCGACCGTCCACGTCCCGATGGAGAACTACCAGTTGACCATCGAGACCCCGCGCGGCACCGAAGAACGCGCCTACACCGGTCTGGTCGTCGGCGTCGAGAGTTTCGAGGAACTGCGTGACGTTCAAGACAGGATCGACGAGTACTTCCAATCGGGCTCCGACGCGGCCGAACTCAAGGAGGACGACCACACGGTCGAGGTCCAGACCGTCGAGGACCTCGTCGACCAGTTCACCGACGTCATCGACCAGTTCGCCCTGTTCCTGGGTGGCATCGCGGGCATCTCGCTCGTCGTCGGCTCTATCGGCATCGCCAACATCATGATCGTCAGCGTCACCGAACGGACCCGCGAAATCGGCATCATGAAAGCCGTCGGTGCCCGGAACCGCGACATAATCCAGCTGTTCCTCGTCGAGTCGGTGATCCTGGGCGCTATCGGGGCTGTCGTCGGCGTTTTCGTGGGTCTTGGGTTCGGGTACCTCGGCGTGACGCTCGCCGGCTGGCCGATGGCCTATCCGACGGACTGGATACTCATCGCTGTCGTCGTCGGCGTGCTGGTCGGCGTCGTCTCCGGCCTCTATCCGGCCTGGCGCGCGGCGAAGGTCGACCCCATCGAGGCGCTCAGGCGGGAGTGACCCACTTTCCCACACACCGTCTCTCTCACCGACCCGATTGGGGAATCGGACTCTTTTCGGCATCTCGCTTGGCGCTGTCCACCGCACAGAACGCGAAAGCTCTCTTTACCCCGTGCTGACCGGGAGTTTCCCCGCAGGACTGTTTTGCCTGTTCAGCGAAATAAGCCCCGGTTACCGCACAGTAGAAACCTCCTCACGACGCGTTAGAGAGTGGCTCCCTTTCGGTAATGATAGTGCCTACTTCGCGTTAGGAGATTGATAGTTACAATCGGTCCTCCAGAAGGTTGCATGCAGACACATGGAAATGAAACATCACACAGGGGGACTCACGCGAATGGGGAGTCACCCAAGTGCAGTGAGTACACAACAAAGGAGCAATCGATTGCAGGTGGGTGGTTATCATGAGTAACCTGAACGAATCTGGCGGGGGACTGGTGGTACTCGGCGTCGGTACGAGTCTGGTTTTGGGGATGGCTCTGATCGTCGTCCTCTCGATACCTGCGGTGGGGTTGACGAGCGGGATGTCGAACGCAACGATGGACGAGGCACCCGAGCACACGCTACAGGCCGAGTTCAGTGACGAGCACGCGTATCCGGGCGACAAAGTAACTGTGTCGCTCGACCTCACTGGCGATGAGGACCTGCGAGTCGGATCGTACAACATCGAGGTCCACTACGACTCCGAGGTGATGTCGTTCGTGGAGGCGTCGGGGGTGGACATCGACGATCCGGTCGTCAACGAGCCGACTGACGGCGTGCTCAAACTGGCCGCCGACCAGCCAAACGGGGAACCGGTCCCACTGACGGCTGCGACACT
>PXQO01000006.1:16240-17755 GCA_003021285.1 Halobacteriales archaeon QH_2_65_14
CATCGACGATCCGGTCGTCAACGAGCCGACTGACGGCGTGCTCAAACTGGCCGCCGACCAGCCAAACGGGGAACCGGTCCCACTGACGGCTGCGACACTCACCTTCGAGATCGACGCAAGTGCCACTCCCGGCGATTCAGCGACAGTCGAACTCGTCGACGACCAGTCGGACTTCTACGACCCGAACGACCACGTGTCCCACGTCTCCGACTCGGGGACGGTTACGGTTGCCGACGGACCGACGTTCGCCCTGGATAGTATCTCCACGAACGCGCCTGTCGTGGAAGGAAAGGACCTGGTCGTCGAGGCGGAGATCGAAAACATCGGGACCGATCCGGGGGCCGAGTGGACCTGTCTCTGGGACCACGACGGTGACAAGGTCGACTGCAAACTGATCCATCTCGACCCGGGGGAGACCGAAAAGATCGACCTGCGATGGGAGACGGAGATCGGTGACGCTGGCGTCGGCGACATCACGGTCGAAACTGAATCGCAGGGCACCACGGAGACGGTCGAAGTCCTGGAAGCACCGGACATCAGCGCATCGATTGAGACCGAGAAGGGCACAGTCGGTGAACAGGTGACAGTGCCGGTCGACCTCACGGCTCTGGCGAGCCACGACGCGGAAGTCGGGTCGTACGACGTCGAAATCACGTACGATTCGAACGTCCTCTCGTTCGACCACGCACACGGGAAAGACCTCGACGCTCCGGTCGTCAACGAGATCGAACCGGGGAAGCTTGCCCTGGCTGCCGATCAGCCGTCCGGCGTGGAGGTGCCGCTCACGCCCGTCACGCTCACCTTCACGGTCGACGATTCGGCCGAGAAGGGTGACCACGGCGAAATCAAATTCGTGCCGGGGGAAAGTGAGTTCCTCGACCCGATGGACGAGGTTTCGGCAGCGTTCGACGCCGGCGGTGTCGTCGTCACACTGCCGACGAAAGATCACAAAGTCGGGGACTCGAACGGTGACACGGAGATATCTGTCAGGGATTCGGCGGTCATCCAACAGCACCTCGTTGGGATGGACCCGGGGCAGTTCGACACGGAAGCCGCGGACGTCAACAGGGACGGTGACATAACCGTCAGGGATTCGGTCCTGATCAAACAGTACCTCATCGGGATGATTGACAACGGGACTGTCGAGGTGAATAGCCTCGCCATCAACAGTTCCTTCAACGAGAACAGTGTCGACGTCGTCGAGCGCTCGGAAGCACTTCCGGACGACGTGAACCCCGAGGATACGACCGCGGTCGTGGTTGACTTCGAAAACGTTGGCGGGCTTGGAGCCATCCAGACTGCCGAACTCCGGATCGCCGACACCGAAGACGGGCTGGACGACCCCCTGTCAGTCATCGCCCTGTCGGTCGTCGATCTCGCCGGTGAGGAGTCGGTCTCCGTAGTGTTCGTCGTTCCCGACGACGATGTCGACGGGGACGACTGGATCGGAGTCTACACCGAAGACGACGAGGCAACACAGCCGGTATCGTGAGGACACCGGGCCGGGTTTCGGGT
>PXQO01000007.1 GCA_003021285.1 Halobacteriales archaeon QH_2_65_14
ACCGGGGCGAGCAACTGCTCTCCGTGTACGCGCCGGGCGTGCTCGACAACGACGTCGACCCCGAACTCGCCGACCTCTCGGCGTCGGTGAGTACGCCGCCTGCAAACGGGAACGTCACGCTGTCCGCCGACGGGTCCTTCGAGTACGTTCCCGACATCGGGTTCGACGGGGTGGACACGTTCGTCTACGCGGCCAGCGACGGGGTCGACACCGATACGGCGACAGTGACAATTGACGTCACCGACCCGCGACTCGTCGCGGACGACCTCGAAGTCGCTCCCACCAGCGTGAGCGCGGGCGAAATCGTGACCGTGAGCGCCAACTTCACGAACCCGACCAACGAGACAGTGGCGAAGAAAGCGACGGTGATGGCCGACGGGCAACGGCTGAACTCGGAGTCGGTCACCCTCGAAAGCGGCGAGACGAAGCGGGTGTCGGTCGACGTCACGCTGTACCGGAGCGGCGACAGAGCGGTGTCGTTCCCCGACTTCGACGGGAACGAGACGGTGACCGTCGAGCGGACGGTGAGCGACCGCGAGTGGGAGTCGTGGCACCTCAACCCCGAGCACCGCAACTTCGACCCGACAATCAGTGGGCCGCGCCAGCCCGTCTCCGAATTGTGGAATACCGCGCTGCCCGACGGATACAACGTCCCAATGCGGCCGGTTGTAGTCAACGACACCATCTTCGCGTCCAGCTACGAATCGACGTTTGCGATGGACGCACGGACTGGCGACCTCCTCTGGAATAACGCCTCCGTCTTGGGGACCTACCTCGGCGGGATAGCCCACGATGACGGCCGCCTGTTCGTGAGCACGTCTCTCGGGGAGTTCCACGCCCTCGACGCCGAGACGGGCGACGGCCTGTGGGCTCGGCAAGACATCGGTACGTACGACACGGCCCCGGCGGTGAACGATGGCACCGTGTTCATCCCCGGCGACAACAGCGACATGTGGGCACTCGACGCGGCGACCGGCAACACGGTCTGGAGCGTCACGTACTCCGACGCCAGATACCCAGCGGACTACGCCGCGCCGACGGCGGTCGACGACCAGTCGACGGGGGACCAGGGCTCTGGAAACAGGATATCGGCTACACTGAAGCGACGCCGGCCGTCGCAAATGGAACGGTCTACATCTCCGACAGTGGTGACAGCGCACCGTACCTCCACGCGTTCGACGTGGAGACGGGCCAAGAGGAGTGGAATGCGACTGCCGGGTATGGCTACACCGGTCTCTCGGTCACCGAGGACACGGTGTACGCGGCGAGCTGTGGCAACTCCGTGTTCGCCTACGACGCCGACACCGGCGAGAAGCAGTGGGACCGGTCGGATATCGGCTGTGCCTACGACGTCAGCGAACCAGTGACAGTCGGGAACTACCTCTATGTCACGAGATACAACTTCGAGACGCTGGTGTTGAACCGCTACACCGGCGAAACCGAGTTCACGATTACCAACCCCACCGGGTACAAGTTCACGTCGCCGACGCCCTACCGGGGCGTGCTCTACTTCGCCGACCGGTACAGTAGCGGCGGTATCTCGGCGTATGGCGGTCCCGAACAGCCGATGCTCGAACCCGGTTCGACCGTCTATGACCCGGACGCACCGACGACGCTGACGGTGCTCAAGGAGTACCGCAACGAGACGGTCGCCAACGCCACGCTGACGATAGAGGAAACCGGCGACACGCTCGACGCCGGGGCCGACGGGACCGTCGACTACGCGTTCCCCGGGACGGGAACCTACAGCGTGACAATCACCGCCCCCAGCACCACCATCAACAACTACGTCGAGACGACGCGGGAGGTCGAAGTGCTGGAGGCCGTGAACTTCACGGCGTCGGTCGACGCCAACGAGTCGGTCGTGGCCGGGGAGCAGGTCGTCGTCGATGCGACCATCGAGAACACCGGGGTCCTCCAGGACACCCAGGAGATCAAATTCACGGTCGACGGCGGGGTCGAGGAGACGCGAACGCTGACGCTCAACGGGTCCGAACTGACAGCGGAGACGTTCACCTACCCGACGGACGACACCACGCCGTCGACCATCACCGTCGGCGTCGAGACCGACAACGACACGGCGTCGACGACTGTCGACGTCGACGCTCCGGCGGAGTCGACGCTGTCTGACCTGGACATCGCCGGCCAGGGGACGGATGCGACGATTGACATCGGTGACGACGAGAACGTCTCGGTGGACGTGACCAACGTCGGCGACGTGAACGGGACGATTGCAGTCACGCTCGACATCGTCGACAGTAACGGGACCAGCCAGGTGACCGAGACGCAGTCCGTCTCGGTCGAGGCCGGCGACACCGTTCAGGTGACGTTTAGCGGCGTAACGGGCGGTCTCGCGTTCGGGGAGTACGTCGTCGAGATGTCGTCCGACGACGAGAGCATACAGACTGCCACGGTGTCGCCCAACGCCGATTCCACCTCGGGGACATTGACGGTCGGAACACCCGCTCAGTCGACGCTGTCTGACCTGGACATCGCGGGGCAGGGGACGGATGCAACGATTGACATCGGTGACGACGAGAACGTCTCGGTGGACGTGACCAACGTGGGCGACCTGAACGGGACGATTGCAGTCACGCTCGACATCGTCGACGGCAACGGGACCAGCCAGGTCAACGAGACGCAGTCCGTCTCGGTCGAGGCCGGCGACACCGTTCAGGTGACGTTTAGCGGCGTGACGGGCGACCTCGCGTCCGGGGAGTACGTCGTCGAAATGTCGTCTGACGACGAGAGCATACAGACTGCCACGGTGTCGCCCAACGCCGATTCCACCTCGGGGACACTGACGGTCGGAGAACCTGCCGAGTCGACGCTGTCGGACCTGGACATCGCGGGGCAGGGCACGAACGCGACCATCACAGAAGGTGACGACGAGGACGTCTCGGTGGACGTGACCAACGTCGGCGACCAGTCGGGGTCGTTCGACGTGACGCTGTTTATCGACGGCGTCCCGTCCCTGCAGGTGACCGAAACGCTCGGGCCTGGTGAGACGCGGTCGCTGACGTTCCCGGAGGTGACCGGGACGCTGGCTCCCGGCGAGCACACCGTCGCGGTCTCGACCACCGACGACGTGCTATCGATCAACGAGGACGCGCTTACGGGCAACTTGACGGTCGAGCAGGAAGCGACGGCGGCGCTGAGTAACCTGGACGTTGCGGGCCAGGGCGCGAACGCGACCATCACTGAAGGCGACGACGAGAATATCGGGGTCGTGGTGGAGAACGGGGGCGACCAGTCGGGGTCGTTCGACGTGACGCTCGCCGTGGGCGACACACAGCAGACCAGGACGACCGGTGACCTCGCTCCCGGCGAGACCGAAACGGTGACCTTCGAGAACGCGACGGGCGACCTGGGTCCGGGCGCGTACGACGTGACGGTCTCGACGGCCGACGACGCGATTTCGGGCGACCTGACGGTCGAATCGCCGGCGGAATCGACGCTGATGGGACTGGACATCGCCGGGCAGGGCGCGAACGCGACAGTCTCCGACGATGACAACGAGACGGTTGCAGTGGTCGTCGAGAACGCGGGCGACCAGTCGGAGTCGTTCGCAGTGACACTCGACGTCGGCGACGTCCAGCGAACAGAGACGACGGGTACCCTCGCCGGTGGCGAGACCGAAACGGTGACCTTCGAGAACGCGACCGGTGACCTGGCTCCGGGCGAGTACACGGTGACAATGTCGACGGCCGACGACACCCTCACGGGCAATCTGACGGTCGAGCAGGGGGCGACGGCGGCGCTGAGTAACCTGGACGTCGCGGGCCAGGGCGCGAACGCGACTATCACCGAAGGTGCCAACGAGACGGTTGCAGTGGTCGTCGAGAACGTCGGCGAGCAGTCGGGAGCGTTCCAGGTGACGCTGGACGTCGGCGGCACGCAACGGACGGAGACGACGGATGTCCTCGCCAGTGGCGAGACGGAGACGGTGACCTTCGAGAACGCGACCGGTGACCTGGCTCCGGGCGAGTACACGGTGACGGTCTCGACGGCCGACAATTCGGTCGAAGGGACGCTGACTGTCCAGCAGGAAGCGACGTCGGTGCTGACGAACCTGGACGTTGCGGGGCAGGGCGCGAACGCGACCATCGCGGCGGGCGACGACGAGGACATCTCGGTCGTGGTCGAGAACGTGGGCGACCAGTCGGGGTCGTTCGACGTAACGCTCGCCCTGAACGACACGCAACAGATGGAGACGACGGGCGACCTCGCGCCTGGCGAGACGGAGACGGTGACCTTCGAGAACGTGACCGGTGACCTCGCGCTCGGCGAGTACACGGTGACGGTCTCGACGGCCGACGACGCCGTCGCGGGCAACCTCACGGTCGACGCGCCGGCGGAGTCGACGCTGATGAGTCTGGACATTGCGGGGCAGGGCGCGAACGCGACTATCACCGAAGGTGCCAACGAGACGGTTGCAGTGGTCGTCGAGAACGTGGGCGACCAGTCGGGGTCGTTCCAGGTGACGCTCGCCGTGGGCGACGCGGTCGACCGGAGCCAGTCGACGGGCGACCTCGCGCCTGGCGGGACGGAGACGGTGACGTTCGCCAACGCGACGGGCGACCTCGCACCCGGCGAGTACGACGTGACGGTCGTGACGGCCGACGACACCCTCACGGGCAACCTGACAGTCACACAGTCGGCGACGGCGGCGCTACGCAATCTCGACGTCGCCGGCCAGGGCGCGAACGCGACGATTGCAGAGGGCGACAATGAAAGTGTCTCGGTGACCGTCGAGAACGTCGGCGAGCAGTCGGGGTCGTTCGACGTGACGCTCGACGTCGGTGACCTCCAGGAGACGGCGACGACGGCGGCCCTCGCTCCCGGCGAGACGGAGACGGTGACCTTCGAGAACGCGACGGGCGACATCGCACCGGGCGAGCACGACGTGACGGTCTCGACGGCAGACGACGCCATCACGGGCACCCTGACGGTCGACCAGTCTGCCACGTCGGCGCTGAGTGACCTGGACGTTGCGGGCCAGGGTGCGAACGCCACCATCACCGAGGGCGACGAGGAGGACGTTTCGGTCGTCGTCGAGAACGCGGGCGACCTGGCGGGGTCGTTTGCGGTGACGCTCGACGTCGGGGGTGCCCAGCACACGGAGACGACGGGTGACCTCGCCGGTGGAGAGACCGAAACGGTGACCTTCAAGAACGTGACGGGCGACCTGGCTCCGGGCGAGTACAACGTGACGGTCACGACGGCAGACGACGCCATCACGGGCACCCTGACGGTCCAGCAGTCGGGGATGGCGGCGCTGTCGGCACTGGACGTCGGCGGGCAGGGTGCGAACGCGACGCTGGTGGCGGGCAACGCAACGAACGCGTCGGTGGTCGTCGAGAACGTGGGGGAGGCGACGGAGTCGTTCAACGTGATGCTCGCCATCGGCGACGACCTGACGGCGACCGAATCGACCGGCCAGTTGGGCAGTGGCGAAACCGAGACGGTGACGTTCGAGAATATCGCCGGCGACCTCGACAGCGGAACGTACGACGTGACGGCGTCTGCGTCGAACGCGAGCGCCGAGGGGACGCTGGACGTGCTCGTCCCCGCGACGTTCACGATTACGGACGTGAACACCGAGTCGGCGGGTCCCGGGCAAGACCTCGAAGTGACGGTGACCGTCGAGAATACGGGCGAGGTGACCGAGACGCAGACGGTGACGTTCCGCGAGGCGACGAAGCTGAGCCCGTATGCCGACGACGACGGAATCGTCGGGACCCAGGGCGTGCTGGTGGCCATCTCGGATTGGCGCGACGGCGAGATTTCGACGAGCACGCTGTTCGACGTCATCGACGCCTGGAAGTCCGGCGAGAACGTCGACGGGCCGGTCGTCGAGACGTGGGAGGCGACGCTGGAGGGCGGCGAGACGGCGACGCATACGTTCACTGACGTACCGACGTCGGGCGACCGGCCGGCAAAGGATTACCGGGTCCAGACCGGCGACGACAGTGTCCTCGTCACCGTCGAGATAACGTAGCAATCCCATCCCCGGGGCTTTCATGGCTCGGGGTCGAATCGTCGGTCATGACGGTTCTCGTCTACGGAGCCTACGGATACACGGGCGAGCTCGTCGTCCGGGAGGCGCTCGACCGGGGACTCGACGTCGTCGTGGGGGGACACAACGGGACGAAAACGAGAGGGCTCGGTATCCAGCTGGACGTCGAATCGCGGGTGTTCACAGTCGAGGAAGCCGCCGACTCGCTCGACGGTATCGACGTCCTCCTCAACTGTGCCGGCCCGTTTACGAGAACCTACGAACCGCTCGTCGAGGCCTGTCTGGCAACCGGAACAGCGTATCTCGACATCACCGGCGAGCTTCCGGTGTTCGAGGCGATTGCACAGCGAGACAGGGACGCCGAGCAGGCCGGCGTCGTCCTGTTGCCGGGCGTCGGGTTCGACGTGGTTCCCACGGACTGTCTCGCCTGCCACCTGCACGACCGGCTACCGGGGGCGACCCACCTTCGACTCGGCGTCGAGGCGAGGCCGACCCTCTCCGGGGGGACGCTGGCTACGATACTCGAACACGTCACCAGCGGCGGGAAGGTCCGGCGGGACGGCACCATCGCGGACGTCCCAGTTGCGTCGAACTCGCGGCGCATCGACTTCGGGAACGGCCCGAAAAACGCGGTCACGGTCCCGCTGGCGGACGTCTCGACGGCCTACTACACGACCGGTATCGGAAACATCGAGACGTACACGGCAGTTCCCGAACCCGCGGCGTGGGCGCTCCGGTTCGGGGAGCCCGCGACAGCCCTGTTCGAGTTCCCGCCGCTCAAGCGTGGGCTCCAGGCGTTCGTCAGGAGCGCCGCGAGCGGTCCATCGGAGCGAACGCGGCAACGAGACAGGGTGTACGTGTGGGGTGAGGCGACCGACGGCAACAGGACCGTCGTCTCGCGTCTCGAAACTCCGGAGGTGTACGCACTGACCGTCGATGCGGCGACGACTGCGGTCCAGCGTCTCGAAACCGGGAGCGAGTCCCGTTCGGGCTTCGAGACGCCGGCGACCGCCTTCGGGGCCGAGTTCGTGCTCGAACTCGACGGTGTCGAGGGGTTCTTCGACGACGGCGAGGGGTAGTGTTCAGATAAGCAATACTGGAGTTGTAAACGGCATGAAAGCCCCGAAGCGCTCGCCGGCTCCGACTCACTGCGCTCCTCGTTGCACTGCGGTGCTTGCTTCGTCTCGCTCGGCGAGCGCTTCGCCCCTTT
>PXQO01000008.1 GCA_003021285.1 Halobacteriales archaeon QH_2_65_14
AGGACCTCGCCGCCGACGAGCGCGCGGGCGCAACGACTGACGAACAGGTCCAGGAGGGTCACGTTCCGGTGAAACTTTTCGAGGGCGTCGTTCCCGGGACCATCGTTGCTCCCCGTGGCGATGGGGGATTCGGTTACGACCCCATCTTCGAGTACGACGGCCGGACGTTCGCGGAGATGAGTACCGACGAGAAAAACGCCGTCTCTCATCGGGGGCGGGCGCTCGCGAAATTTGCCGAGTGGTATTCGCAGTCGGACCGGTGACCGTCACTCCCTGCACGGACCCGAGTATAGATCACGAACGCTGGACAGATGCCACAAGCTATCCGCCAAAACCGGTATTTTCCTCCACGACGACTCCTTCGTCGGTCGTGAAGTTGACGCGCCGGTCGGGTCGAACCGTCAGGCTGACCTGCGCCACGTCGACCGCCTCGCTGGACTTCTCGACCACGAGAACGGAGTGTTTCGACGTGATGTCGGTCACTTGCTCCCGCGGGACCGCGTAGTACCCGTGGACGTGGATACCCCTCCCGCGGTCATGGACGCGTCTCCACTCGTGGTGGACGGACGATGATCCAAATCCGGACTCGATCAGAACGATTATCTCCTCGTCGAAATCGACGTTTCGCACTCGCTCTCCGGCCACCTCGTCGCTTGCGTCGACGTCGAGATGTCTCTCGGTGTCCTCGGCGGACGTTATGAGCGTCGCGAAAAACGCGCTCCGTGCGTTTACGCCCCTTAGCTGTGAGTCTTCGAGTTTGATGCCCTCGATCTGTTCGAACCCGTATGTCGGTTCGCCGTCCATCCCGTTGCCCAGGAAGTCATCGTCCCAGTCGTTCCGGTCCGGGCGTCCCGGGTGGTGGGGCGGGTCGTCCGTCCGGGGAAGCGGGTCCATCCCGCCGGTTCCGTCAGTGTCGGCTCCCCTCATGCTGTCGCCGTTTTCACCGTCGTCATTGTCCCGTTCGCCGTTGCCATCCGGAACGTAGCCGGCCGTGGCGAGCAATCTCCAGAGGTTCATGGTCGTCATCAGGTCATACGACGTGCTCACATAAAACCGCCCTCTGACCGACAGTGGTATTCACACCGGGTTCCCGGTCGAGTCGTCAGTGCGGGAAGGGCGGATTCGGCCTGCAAACTGCACGAAAGTAAAAACTAAGGGAGAGCTATTTGAATGCGCGCTATGGCTATCACTGGGCAAGATGGGGGGTTACTGGCGTCGAAACGTGTGGTTTTTGTCCTCGTACTGCTCGGGGTAGGGCTGGCGGTCTTCGCCGGTGCCGGAACCGCCCTGGCTGTCGACAGTTCGCCCGCACAGGACGGCTCTCCCGGCCCTGGAGGCCCGGACAGTACGACAGTGATCAGTAGTGGGGTCGAAAACGAAACCGCGGACGATGGTGAACGACCCGACTCATTCGTACCGGTCAACACGGGTGCCACGGTGGTCTACGATTTCCGTAGCGACGACCGACTCGACAGTGACGGCAATGCATCCGTGTCTGGTGGGTTGGAACGGGAGTTCGAGGGAACCCCGCTCATGGAGGTACCCGAATCCCACGACAAGCGGGAACGCGTCGAGAAACCCTGGGACACACTGACCCGCCACGAAACGGTCGTCCAGGTCCAGATGACCCTACAAAACGGCAACATGTCCTCGTGTACCGGCACGATTGTCGGGGAATATCACGTCCTCACTGCAGGCCACTGCGTTCAATTCAGCGCGTTCGACGGCTGGGTAGACGAGGTGTCGGTCGTCCCGATGATCGACACTCAGGAGGGAACCGTCGTCGAACCGTACGGGAAAGCCGACGTCCGGATCGCCCGTACCTACCAGGCATGGCTCGACCACGAGACGAACGTTCCCGAGCACGACTTTGCCTTGTTGACGCTGGATCGGTCGATTGGTCAACCGGACGCGACGACCGTGATGGAGTGGGGGGCCTATCCGGCCAACGACCCGGTCTACACACAGGACACCGTCTTCAATCACGGCTATCCGGGGACGCCCCCGCACGGCCCCTTCCCGTCACTGTGGGAGGATCAGGGAGAGGGTCTCGGTCACTATTTCAACGATGGAACATTCCAGGCAGACATCAAGGTGAGCGGCGGCCACAGCGGCGGACCGCTGTTCCACAGCACCTCGGCCGGGAACAACGAACAGATCGGGGTTGCGGCATACAAACTGGGCCGGACGACGATGGGTCCGCGCGTATCGTTCAAAAAGGGTGGCGACCTGAGCGACTGGACGAACGCGACGCAGTACGTGGGTCCGCCGGACGACAAACCCGAGTTCGTCTTCGAATCGACCGCCTACACGGGTGAGGACCGCGACTTCTTCGAGGTGGACCCGGTTGCCGGAATCGTCCCCGGGGAGACCGAGATCACTTTCGAGCACGCAGTGCGCAACGTCGGGACGGTACAGGGAACCAACGAGATCAATATTACACTACGGGAGGCGGTCGGAGGGAGTTGCGACGAAGCCGACCCTGCATTCCACACCGAGTCCGTGGCAGCACCCTCAGCGTTCGACTCCACGAACGTATCGTTCACGACTACGCTGCCCTCGGACGTCAGTTCCGACAGCGTCCCGGTCTGTCTGACCATCGAGTCCGGCGTCGACGAGTTCGACGACCGTGACCCGTCTCACAACGTGTCCGCAATCCGCTCGCTCGACGTCGTCACTGGCCCTGACGTCGAGAGTAGTCTCGGCAAGGCAGACGCCGATCCCGGCCAGACGGTCGAGGTCACGTTCGATGTCATGCCGGAAAACGACCCCGAAGCCGACATTGCCGGGTACGAAGTCGAAATCGAATACGATGCAGACGTTCTCTCGTTCATCGACGCTGAAGGGGAGGACCTGTCGGAGCCAATCGTCGGGGAACCCGAGAACGGGACGCTGATCGCTGTCGCGGACCAGTTGACTGGTGAGCCAGTCCCGTTGACTGTGGCGACGTTCACGTTCGAGGTCGCCGGGGGAGTCGACGACGTCTACGGGGACGTCTCGTTCGTCCCCGGGGAGTCCAGTTTGACGAACGAGAACATCGAGGACGTTTCGACCATCTTCGAAGACGGCTACGTCGAAGTCGGGAATCCACCGCCCCGGTTCGTACCGCCCTTCCCCGTGGGCGACTCGAATGCGGATGGCGAGATATCGGTCCGGGACTCGGTCCTAATCAAACAGCACCTCGTGGGAATGGAACCCGATCCGTTCCACCCGGTGGTTGCTGACGTCAACCGGAACGGCGAGGTGTCCGTTCGTGACTCGGTGTTGATCAAACAGTATCTGGTCGGAATGATCGACAACGGAACGCTCGTCGCCTCCAACCTCAGCGTCGATGCCGGCTCCGGACTGGTGGATGTCGACCTCGATAACGTCGGTGGCATGGGTGTCCTCCAGGAAGTCGAGTTGCGCATCGCCGACACCGAATCCGGTCTCGACGACGAAGACGCCATCGTCGAAACCAGGAACGTCGAACTGACACAGGATGCGGGTCTCGTCGTCCAGTTCGACGTTCCCGCTGACCAACTGTCGCAGGGCGACTGGGTCGGAATCTACACCGACGACGACGAGGAAACGACCCAGGTCACCTGATACCAGTGGGTCGGTGGTTGATTCCCGCCCGTTCGCGGGAATCCCTGGTAATGTGCGGATGACTGATGGTTTTCCACTTACTCCCGAATTCCCCGGGTTCACGAGAACGCCTTGCGTCCGTCCGTATCGTGGGAGTGATTCGAATTTGACGACGGGATTGGTTGCACCCCCTCGTGGTTGGACTCTCTGGTTTTCTCGCTGGAGGAACTGGCGGCCGAGAGCCAGGGGTGGGGTTCGAACCCACGAACTCCCGATTACAAGTCGGGTGCTTGGACCACCCAAGCTCCCCTGGCGCACCTGGACGTTACGTGTCTTCCTTTGAGTGAGTATCGTTTTCGACCGGCTAAATGCTCGGGGTCCATTACCGCAGCCCCCTGCTTACTCTTCGGTCAATCCGTCGAGGTGTTTCTCGAATTCGACGCGATGGGGGACGTAACCGTGCTCCCTGTAGAACTCACGACCCAGCTCGTTAGCGGCCATCACCTCGAGAGCGACTACGTCGACTCCTGCCTCCTGAATGTGCTGTTCAGCAGTCTCCAGAAGCATCGAGCCGATGCCGGCGCTCCGGTAATCCGGCACCACGTAGAGGTTTTCGATCACGCCCCGCTTTAGGTCCTCCTCGTATCTCCCGTTCTGAATCGTGAACATGACGAATCCCAGGATGCTGTCCTCGCGGGCGACGAGTACCCGGTCAGTAACGATCCGTCGGACAATCGATTCGCGGATGTGGCGTCGATTCTCCTCGGCCAGCAGGTGTGACCCGTGCTCCTGTTGTCCGGCGGCGAGTGACACCCAGAGGTCGACGATCCTGTCGGCCGACTCCAGTTCTGGGGATGTAATCTCCATCGGGTTCGAGCGCGAGTCCGTGACCTGCGGGATAGTTACATGTCGCGACACTCTGAACAGAGGAGCTGACCGTTGAACGAGGCCAGGTCGCTCGCCAGCGTGCCACAACCCTCGCAGATACTCTGGTCCTGATAACTTCCTGCTGTTTCTCCCATCGTGTCCTCCTCTCTCTCGGCCGTCGCGGCGGTCCCCGCGACGATGGGGGGTTCGCCGGCCGTCTCCGGGACGGACTCGAGTTCCCGCGTCCGCGCCGCTAGCAAATCCCGCTCCGTGATGATCCCCAGCGGCTCCGAGCCGTTCGTGACGACGAGCCGACCGGCTTCCTCTGTCGACATCTTGTCAGCCGCGACGTCGAGCCGCCGGTCGGGGGATATCGTCGGGACGCTGGACGTCATCACGTCGCCCACAGAGGCAGTTTCGGGGTCCGGCCCGTCGACGAGTGCCGCCAGGATGTCCCGCTCCGTGAGAACTCCGACGTGTTCGCTGCCGCGCTGGACCACGGCAGTTTCTGCATCCTCCCTGAGCAGTAGTTCGACAGTTTCGACCAGGTCGTCGGACTCGCTCACGCCCACGTACTCCCGGTCCATCATGTCCTGGACGGTCACATCCGCGTTCATATCTGGTGGTTTGGTTCATGCCAGTAAAAAGCTACCTGCGGTACGTTTATGTCGCTTACATCCCTACCATCAGAACTGGCTGGTATTTCCCTCGGGGGTCACTGACAGCGGCCTCATAGTGGTTGTTGTGAGTATGTACCGCCGTGGAGTCACTCCTCGCCCGTTTCAGGGGCCGAAACAGGGATACTTTCGCGCCGGGCCGAAACGAGTCACAACAACCACCATCAGGGGCCGTTCTCTCCGCCGTCAGAAGTCCAAGCCGACAGTTATCCCCGTGGCACGGCACTCTTCGAGAGCGTGTTTTGCAGCCATGCCGGCGTCCGACGCGCTCCGTCCGCGGCCGACGCCGACCTTCAACTGGACGTCTACTGTCCCTCGCACGTGCTCGACGGCATCGTGATACGCCTCCTCACCGAGGTCGGGACAGACGACGATGATGTTGTCCCCGCCGACGAAAAACGAGAGCGAGTCGTGAGCGCGGCGCATGTACTGCATTAGCTCCGCGTACCCCTGTTCGATGTGGATAAACGTGTCGAACTCGTTGAGGCGGTCGGTGTACTTTTCGGTTGCATCGTCCACGTCGAAGTGTGCGATCTGTACGTCCTCGTCGGTTCGGAACTGGTCGTCGATAGCCCGTCCCCTGAGTATCTCCCGGCGGTCCTTGTCCTGGGCGCTTCCCGCCTCCTGTAGCTGTTCGGTCGCGGTCCCGAGCGCTGAGACCGGCGTGCGCCCGGTCGCGACGCCGAGACTCATCGTGACTGGATAGCGGTTCGAGACCGACTCCTGGACGAGCGCGTGGGTGTCCATGTCGATACCGTTGGACACTGCCACCATGTTGTCGAACCGCGAGAAGAAGACGTAGCCGCCGCGGTTGCCAAACAGCTGTGAGAGGTCCGCGTACAGCCGCGACTGGAGTGTCTGGAGGTCGACTTCACGACGCGGTTCCGGCGTCACGGTCCAGGGACCGTAGTTATCGATCTGGATGTGAGTGACTTGCGTGTTGGAGATGACCACGGCTTTCCCGCTATTGCTAGACGGAATCAGGCGTGTTCGAGCCGGTATGGCCAGTAATCGGCCTCGCGCATCGCGTCGCCGACGGTGGTGTGGAACTCGGGGAAATCCTCGAACTCCGTCTTCCCGTCGATGTTCTCGAAGATGTCGCGCACGCTGACGACGCGTTCGTAATCGATACGGATAGGATGGTCGCCGTATTCGTCGACGAACTCCGACGCAGTGAACGGGAAATCCTCCTCCTCGTCGATTTTCTTCGCCAGTACTGCGTGTCCGTAGTTGCGTCGTCCCTCACTTCCCTCCGGTCCGTCGGGGTCGTGTGGCCAGTCCATGCGTGAGTGTTTGGCGACCACGCAAAAAGGATTTCCTCTCTGTCCCCGGAACTGTTCAGAGAAGAGATTCTCAAAGAGAACTGCGACCAGCATGAAAGCCCCGGCTTGCTGAACTCCCGCGACTCGTTGCGGTCCTCGGCCTGGGAGGAGCACAGCGAGTCACAGCCCGCGAGCGCCTCGGGGCTTTCATGCTGTTTACAACTCCAACATTGCTTATCTGAACACCGCCCTGTCCCCGGGGCTCTCCCCGCTCTGGAGATTGTACCGATATTCGGAGGTGAAAAATATCAATTAGAATTGATATATCGGAAATAGATGCGTCGTTCACTGGTCAGGAATCTTACAGTGTTCTGGGGGAAACCAGGCGCAAGATATATTCATTAGGTCACGTAACACGATAGATATGATACACCGCGTGGCAAGTACTACTGGCAGGGGCATCGTCGGCGCTTTCTCGTCGGTATCCAGGTCTCGACACGGGAAAGCAGTGCTATTACTGGTAGTCGTCGTGTTGACGGCAGGCTGTACCGGATTTTTCGCCGGCGACGAGAGCGGCGGCGACGGGGCGGCAGTCGATTCCGTTCCCGAAGGGGTCGACTCGGTGATGCACTTCGAAGGGGCCTTTCTGACGGACTCGACGACCGAGGAGTTGATGAACGGCATTATCGAGATGGGCGGGACCCCGGCCAGTGATATGGGCGTCGAGGAACCCGAATCGTGGCAGGATGCACTCGACCAGATGGAATCGGAGAGCGACCTCAGTGTCGAGGATTTCGAAAGCGCGACAGTGTTCGGAAAGAGTGAGCAGGCCCTCGAAAACGGGGAGGAGTACGGCGGGGTCATCGTCAAGTCGGACTGGGAGTGGGAGGACTTCCAGCAACTCGCCGAGGAGGAGGGTGACATCTCGGACGTCACCGAGGACTCCTACAACGGCGTGACCGTCTACATCGAGGAGAACGAATTCGGCCAGGAGACGTGGGTCGCCGACCTCGGTGACGGGATGTTCGCGTTCGGCCCGAAAACTGTCGTCGAGGACGTCATCGACACGAACCAGGGCGATGCGGACCCGTTCAGCGGCGACCTCCGCGACGCCTTCGAGAGCACGACGGACGGGTACATGATGGCCGCGATGACCGTAAGTGAAAACCAGGCCGCCATGGCCAGCGACATCGCCTCCGACCAGGCAGGGGTGGATGGAAGGATTTTCCCCGACCCGAAGGTCATGACGATGAGTTACCACACCGACGGTGACCGGATGAACCTGGAGGTCCAGATGACGATGGAGACCCAGGAGGCGGCGAACCAGGTAATGGTGTCGCTGGAGCAAATCGCCAACATGCCGGGAGCCGGCGAGGACGTCGACCCCGCGACCGATCCGATGTCCTGGTTCAGCAACGCTCTCTCGGCCGAGCAGAGCGACGAAACCGTCACGATGACGTTCGCCGCCGAACCGGGCGACCTCCTCACGGCCATCGAGACGTTCGCCAGCGGAGGCATGATGCCCGGCGGGCCGATGCCGCCCGGATTTGCGATGCATGGCCCCCAGGGCATCTCGGTGACCGGATAGTGCGAGACGCCACCGCGTGGTAGCGTTCATGTCGCTGGTTGCGCTCCTGCGAAAGGAACTCCACTGGAGCAAACGCAACGTTCTGGTGGTGCTCTTTCTCGTGGTACTCATCCCGGTCTTCTTCGCGGGGACGAGCCTCCTCTTCCAGGACGTGCTCCCGCGAAACGTTCCGGTTGCCGTCGTCGCCGAAGACGACTCCGTGACCGACGAGGAACTCGAAACCGTCGCCCAAACCATCGACAGTTTCACGAATCCACGGGTCGCCGGAAGCAGGCAGGCGGCCAAACGACAACTCGAACGCGAATCTGTCTACGGAATCGTCACAGTACCGCCCGACGCAACAACCGAGGGAGCCGAGGTTCAGGTGACGTTCACTGTCGACGGCAGTATCGTTCCGTTTCAGTCACCCTCCCAGGTGTACCAGCGGTTGATGGAGTTCTACCTCGACGGACTGTACGACAGCGACCTGACGGTCGAACAACGGGTGGACGGCGAACGGCTGGACCTCAACGAGTATCTCTTCCCGACCTTTCTGATGGCGTTCGCTATCTTCTTTGCGTTCACGTCAGTCCCCTACGTGTTCCGGCGCGAAGCCGCGGTCATGGACCGATTGCGATTCGAAACCTCGCTCGAAGCGGTCGTCGCGTCGAAACTCGTTTTTCTCTCGACACTGCTGGCCGGTCCGATAATCGTCTTCCACGTTGCCAACGTCTACTACGGGTACGGTATCGACTCGCTCGACCCGGCCGGACTCGCCGTACTGGTGTTGACGTTCCTCCTGCTGGCGACGTTCGCAACGACAGTGATGGTACTCGCTCTCGGCGCTCGCGTTTCCCCTGGGCTTTTTTTCGACGGTCCGGACGACTATCGCAGGGGTTCTCCCGACCCACTACGCGATGATCATCGTCAGGAGCATGATGCTCAAGGACGCGAGCATCACGACGTTTCTGGACTGGCTCGCGGCCCTCGTCGGACTGGGCCTGCTCTCCCTGCTCGTACTGGAGGGCGCAATCGTGCACTACAGGAGGAGTGCATAGGTGGAGAATGACAGGACGTAGTACGCACAGTCCGCTCGTGCTCGACGACGTTACCAGATCGTACGGGTCAGTCCGGGCAGTCGACGACGTCTCGCTGACGGTGGGAAACGGGCAGTATCACTGCCTGCTCGGCCCGAACGGGTCGGGCAAGTCGACGGTCATCAGGCTCCTCCTGGCGCTGACACAGCCGACCTCGGGGACTGTCACCCGACCGTCGACGGCGGTCGGCTGTGGATTCCAGCAACCCAACTTCTATCCGGACCTCACTGTCCGGGAGAACATCAGGGTGTTCGCGGCGCTGGTCGGAGCCGACGACTGGGACTGGAACCGTCGCGTCGTCGAGGAGTTGCGCCTCGAACGGGCGCTCGACAGGACGGCGGGCGACCTCTCGGGTGGGTTCTCGCGGAAACTCGACCTCGCACTGGCGCTCGTCAAACAGCCGGAGGTCCTCCTGCTCGACGAACCGCTCGGTGCGCTCGACGACGTGTCCAAAATCCGTCTGCTGGAGTTCCTTTCGGACTACTGTGATGCAGGAAACACCGTACTGGTCGCAACCCACCGGGTTACCGAATTCGAACCGTACGTGGACCGGGTGACTGTCATGCACAGGGGCGAAGTCGTCTTCGACAGCAAGACGAGCGATATCGACCTGGGTGACCACGAATCGCTCCAGCGATACTACGTCGATACCCTGCTAGAACGCGAGGGCCTCAAGCCTTCCAGGGTGCGCCAGTGACTACTGACGGGTTCGAGGGGGGCGGCCATGCTTTCGGTCCGCTTACTCCAGTTTGACGGCGGTGCCGTACACCAGGAGTTCGCCACCGACGAGATTTCGGAGAGCCTGCGTGATGTCCCGCCCGATGTTGCGTGCCCGGACGCTGTTGCCCCGGGAGATGCCCAGCGATTCCCGTACCTCGCGGTCCGGAAACGTGCTCTGGGTGGTGATCGGCATGCTGTCTCCCTGTCTCGATTCCACCTGGCGACTGACGTGGCCCGACATCGAGTAGAAAATCTACCGTCGAAAGCGCAACTAATAGAGTCCCGGCGTTCCACCGGCTGTACATGGAGCTACACGCGCGGAAACACGTCCGAGGGTGGACGGCTATCCTGACGATACTCTCGCTCGCACTCGTCTTCGGGACGGTGCTTGGCTACGTCCCGGAGACTATCCTTCCCCGCGCCGACCCCCTTATCGGGGTCGTACCCCACGTCAACGTCCTCATCAGTGCGACGGCTATCCTGACGATACTGTACGGTGTGCGGTCCATCCGGCGGGGCGACGTCTCCCGCCACCGCAGGGCGATGCTCGCCAGTACTGGCCTGTTTTTCCTGTTTCTCGCGCTGTACCTGTACCGCGTCAGCCTCGAAGGGCCGACGACGTTCTCCGGCCCTGGATGGGTCCGCCAGTACGTCTACCTGCCGTTCCTGGCGGTCCACATCCTGCTGGCCATCATTAGCCTGCCGCTCGTCTACTATGCCCTCCTGCTTGCCGTGACCACTCCCGTAGCGAGGCTTCCCGACACGCCCCATCCCCGGGTCGGCCGTCTCGCTGCGACGTTCTGGGTCGTCTCCTTCCTGCTCGGTATCGGTGTCTGGTTCATGCTTCACGTCCTCTTTTGATACTTCCGGGTAACTCCGCCGGAAACTGGCCCGGAAAACAGCGGTCTCAGCCTCCCGGTGACTTATTTATGTGGCGTCGGAAGTAATCCCGACTCGATGGCAACGGGGCTCTCGGGCTGTTGCTTGCCGACCTCATCGTCGAGCGCTACGGCGGCGAGATACGCCTCGTGGAGGGTGACGACGGTGCAATTTTCGAGGTGGAACTCCCCACGGACGGAACGTTGACTGGACACCGGGAGGAGTGAACCCCCGGATTCGGTTCGAAAGGTGCCTTTCGGCCGGGCCGATCAGTCGGCGGTGGTCCCGGTCGGTTCCAGATCGGGGCGCGAGACGTCGCGGTCGCGCTCTTCGCCCTCGACGTCGTAGGGGTATTTCCCCGTGACACAGCCCAGACAGAGGTCGGTCTCCGCCCGTTCGAGTGCCTCCGTAATCGCCTCGATGGAGATGTAATCGAGGCTATCCGCGCCGATTTCCTCGCGGATCTCCTCGACACTCCGGTCAGCGGCGATGAGTTCGTCCCGGGTTTTCATGTCGATACCCATGTAACACGGGGCTATGATCGGCGGGGAGCCGATCCGGACGTGAACCTCCCTGGCTCCGGCGTCCCTGAGCAACTCGATGAGCTGTGAGGAGGTAGTTCCGCGGACGATGGAGTCGTCGATGAGCGTCACCGACCGGTCTTCTATGGTCGACCTGATGGGATTGAGTTTCAGGCGGACGGCCTGTTCGCGTTCGTCCTGGGTCGGCATGATGAACGTCCGGCCGACGTAGCGGTTTTTCATCAGGCCCTCCGCGAACTCGGTGTCCGCGCCGGTCTCGGCTGCGGCCTCGGCGTAGCCCGACGCGAACGACCGCCCGGAGTCCGGGACCGGCATCACGACGTCCGTCTCGACGCCGGACTCCTCCCAGAGCTTGCGGCCGAGTTCGCGCCGCATCTCGTAGACCAGCTTCCCGTCGATGACGGAGTCGGGCCGTGCGAAGTAGACGTACTCGAAAAAGCAGTGTGCCGTCCGGGGGGCGTCGATGAGCTGGTAGCTGTCGAATCCCGTCCCATCCGAGTCGAGGATGACCAGTTCGCCCGGCTTGACGTCGCGGACCAGATCGCCACCGAGCGTGTCGATGGCCGCAGATTCCGACGCAATGATGTACCCGTCGTCGAGTTCCCCGAGCACGAGCGGGCGGTTCCCCTGCGGGTCGCGCACGCCGAGAACCTTGTCGTCGTGCATGATAGTCAGCGAGTAGGAGCCGTGAATGCGGTCCATCGTGGACCTGACCGCGCTGACAAGCCCCTCTTCGAGGAGATTGCGGGCGAGGTCGTGGGCGATGACCTCGGTGTCCCCGGAGGAGGTGAACGCGTGCCCCTGCGCGGCGAGTTGCTCCCGTACCGTATCCGTGTTGACGAGGTTCCCGTTGTGGGCAAGCCCGAGCGAACCGCTCTTGAACGAGACGGCAAAGGGCTGTGCACAGCACTCGTTGACCGAGCCTGCCGTCGGGTAGCGGACGTGACCGATGCCCTGCGAGCCCTGCAACGACGTCAGGTCGTCCGGGCCGAAGGCGTCGCCGACGAGCCCCATCTCGACGTGTTCGTGTTGCTGGAACCCGTCGTGCGTGACGATGCCTGCCGATTCCTGACCGCGGTGCTGGAGGGCATACAACGAATAATAGAGCGGGCGTGCCACCACCCTGTCGTTCAGGGAGATGCCGACGACCCCGCACTTCTCGTGCATTCTATTCGCCAGCTTTGCTTTCCCAGGCATAGTCCCGGCGTTTCGCCGACTTGCCGAAGCCACACGACGCACACACCTTCTTTTTCACGTGGTAGGACTTCTCGCCACAGCGACGACATTTGACGTGCGAGGTCGTGTTCTTCTCTCCCTGACTCGTCGTTCCTTTGGTCATGGACGTATCGAAACGACGTTATCCCCGCGTATAATCGTTATGTCTTCGTCCGCCTCGACCACCAGGTTCATGTGCTGGTCGTAGCCCGTCAGCACGCCCTCGTACTGTTCTCCGTCCTTGAGATGGACTGTGACCTCGTCACCAACGGACGCTTCCAGGACATCGAGCGGTCTGTTCCCGTTCTCGTTCATACTTAAACCGGATGCCGACGGCCGCTTAAACGTACCGGCTTCGAGGTTGATCTCACACCGACCACGCAGGTTCGGAGTACCCGGGGAATCACAGATTCAGTCCAGCGAGTCGGGGACGAAGCCGGGCGAACCGTCGTCCGTCCGGTGGAATATTCCATCGTCGTCTGTTTCGCCAGCGACGTGGGCGAACGCTGCGCCTGCAAAGCCCACCACGGCGAACTGGATTCCGACTCCGAGGGGGATTCCGATCCCGACCAGGAGTGTGACGAGGCTGAACAGGTCGAGTGTCGTCACCCCGGTTGCGCCCTCGGTAGCGACGATACCAGCCACTCCAGCTACGAGATAGCCCAGCGCTCCCCCTGCCCCGAGAGCGAGCACAAATCGCCTGTAATCGGCTTTTAGGTCGAGTCGTGAACCTGCCCAGTACCCCAACACGAAGACGGCGGCGATGCTCAGCACGAATCCCAGCCCGCGAAGGAGATACAGGTACACTATGACTGTTTTGCCGACGGTGCTTAGCTGGGGGAGCCAGCCGACGCCTCCGTGCGTGAATAGCTCGCCGACGACTTCCGAGGCGAACTGAACGACGAACAGCAGCGCTCCGAGGAGTGTTGCGCCAGCGGCGCTTTCTCTGAGGGCCATGTGGGCCAAGTACTGTCGTGAGGCTCAAAAAGAGTGGTATCAGTTTCTCTCCCGGAAACTCCGAGGTGGTCCGTTCCTCGGACCGGCTCTCATAGTGGTTGTTGTGACTCTTTTGGGCCCTGCCCGGAATTATCCCTGTTTCGGCGGCTGAAACGGGCGAGGAGTGACTCCACGGCGGTAACTAATCACAACAACCACTATCAGAGGTAACCCCGTTCGAGGAGGAGTTCGCCGTTGAGGACGGACGCACCCGCCGCGCCGCGGAGCGTGTTGTGTGCGAGACAGTTGAACTGGAGTCCGGTGTCGGTTTCGCGGGGGCCGCCGGCAGTGATCGCCATCCCGTTCTCGCGCGTCCGGTCGAGACGCGGCTGTGGCCGGTCTGGCTCCTCGAAGACGTGGATTAGCTGGTCGGGTGAACTGTGGAGGTCCACGGCGGGATACTCGCCCATCGCAGTTGCCGCTCCGTCGATTGAGACCGCCTCGTCCGTATCGGCCCAGACGTTTTCGAGATGCCCGTCGAGCGTCGGTATCCGGTTGCAGGACGCCTCCACCTGTGCGTCGTGCCAGTGTACCTCCGCGCCGTCGAACTCGCCGAGCAGTTTCCGCGACTCGGTTTCCATCTTGCGTTCCTCGCCGCCGATGTGCGGGATGGCGTTGTCGAGTATCTCCATCGACGTCACGCCGGAGTAGCCCGCGCCCGAGACCGCCTGCAGGGTGGCAACAGTCACCCGCTCAAGGCCGAACTCGTCGTCGAGTGCGGCCAGCGGCGGGACGAACGTTATCGTCGAGCAGTTAGGGTTTTTCACGAGGCCGCCGTCCCACCCTCGCTCGTCGCGCTGGACCTCCAGGAGGCCCAGGTGGTCGGCGTTGACCTCCGGGACGGTCAAGGGGACGTCCGGGTCCCGTCGGGCGTTCGACGAGTTCGAGGAGACGATGTATCCCGCTTCGCAAAACTGGGGTTCGACCCGTTCGCCGACGGCCGACGGCAGCGACGAGAACACGATGGCGACGTCGTCGGGAACGGCGTCCGGTGAGGTTTCCCTGACCGTCATCTCGCCGACGTCGGTCGGAATCGGCGCGTCGATACGCCACTTGGCTGCCTTCCGATAGGGCGTTCCCGCGCTGTCCTCGCTCGCGGTCACTGCTGCGATTTCGAACTCGGGGTGGGGGGCCAGCAACTGGACGAGTCGCTGTCCGACCGCACCCGTCGCGCCCACGATTCCTGCTCGGATAGTCATACAACACCGTAGTGTCGAGGGGGGTCAAAACGGTTTGGATGCCCCGGTCGCTCGCGCCGTCAGAACAGCACCGGCACTCGAAGACCCAGTTCGGGACCGAAGATACCGAGGACGAAAAACAGGCCGGCGACGAGGAAGAACCCTCCGAGGGGAAGCCGCCAGAGCGCGAACTGTCGCCGGCAGAGGCCCTCCGGACTGCTCTCAGACTCGGCGACGGGGCACTGGTCGTGGGGGAAGTCCGGGGCGAGGAGGCGGCAGTCCTCTACGAGGCGATGCGGGTCGGGGCG
>PXQO01000009.1 GCA_003021285.1 Halobacteriales archaeon QH_2_65_14
TCCATCCCGGACGACGCAAGCACCACAGCGAAGCGAGGAGCGCAGCGAGTGTCCCGCGAGCCAGGCGAGCGGGACCTCGGAAGACGAGTGAAGCGAGTCTTCCGGTGCCCGGATGGCCAACGGAGCCCAGCGCAGTGAGTGGAGTCGAGCGCCCTGGGGCTTTCCCTTCGCACATCCCCACTTGTCCACCCTTCCAATACCTCAAAAACTTCTATGAGTTACTACTGGACCGCCTGGGTCGAGACGCTCCTTGTGGTCGCGCCTTGCAGGGCGCGAGCGGGCCGGCCCCTTTCGATCCACCCGGACAGGGCACCTCGATCCTCCCCAGCCGGGTGCGGTGCTCGCTCGTCGGGGCTCCTCGCTGCGCTCCTCCCCCCCTCGCGCACGTTTCTCGCGCACGCCGTGGGGGACGGCGGGCCTGGTGGATCGAAAGGGCGAGGCGAGCGAGGCGCGACTCCCGAGCGCCTCGAACCGAAACGGTGTCGTGGCTGGTTCCAGTCGGTAGCTTCACATCCCGAATCGCCCCATTTATATTATCAGGACTGAACTCCCACAGTATGAAACGGCGCTCCTTTTTGATTGCTGCCAGTGGTACCGTGCTGATTGCGGGCTGTATTGGCGACGACGAGGATGCCGCTTCGGACGATGATACGTCCGACACTGGCGACGATGGAATGGGAGACGACGGGAATAGCAACGACGGCAGCGATAGCACCGGAAACGATGGGAGTGATGCCGGCGACGATGACGCCGGCACTGACGGCGGTGGAAGCGACGACGGTGACGATACCGACGGAAGTGAAAGCGACGACGGGAACATGAACGGGGGAGATGACGGAAGTGGCGACGACGGGAGCGATGGTGACGATGGCACTGACGGGAGCGACGGGACCGACAACGGTGGCGACGGAAGCGACGGGGACGAGGACGATAGTGATGGGAGCGGTGAGGACGGCGACGGAAGCGATGGAGAGGATGGCGATGGGAACGACGGAAGCGATGGGAGCGATGGGGACGGCGACGATGGCGATGGGAATACCGGCGACGACGGCGACGACGAAAGCGGAGGTGGTGACACCGGTGACGCCGAGGTCATCGGCGAGTTCGGCGACGTATCGGTCGCGGCTGGCGAGTCGACGACAGTCGAGTTCGTCATCGAGTCGGCGGGCGAACGCCAGCGCGACGTCCCAACACCCCGACTCCGGTTTCGACGCCGGTTTCGGGCGTCGGCCTCGAATTCGAGGGCGTCAGTACAGGCGAAACGGCGGTGGGTATCGACTCCGGCGAGTCGTCCATCGAGGGCGACTCGTCCGTGGGCACATTCCAGACCACGTTCGTCGACGGCTCGATTACCGTCGAGTGACCGGCTCGTCCGTACGTCTTCGCGTCGTCACTCGTTCCCGACATGTTTTCGGACGTGTCACTGGCCGAAACTGACCGGCTCTCCGAGAAGCCCCGTTCCGCCTGTGACGCGTTCGCTTGACCTCTCCGGGCGTTTCGCTCGTGTTTCCCGCTGGTGTCCGGTCCGGGTCCCAGACAGCGGTCACGGTTGCTCACTGGAGGGTCCCGGCAACGCACTCCGGAGGCTGACCGGGTGAGGCCGGCTCACACGACCGCTACTGGCTGTTTTTCCCTCGGTGCGGGGAGGCGGTGACGACCGGGTGCGTTTCCCGGTCCTGCCCGACGTGCTCACAGCCGCCCTATCCCGCGTCCCTCCCGGTTTGGGATGCTGTGGGTCTATCTGGCAGTCGCTGAAACCAGCCGTCCGTTCCGGCGTCTCGAAACCCCTCACAAGCCGATTCAACCGCTCTTCTCCCCGGTTTCGCCATGTTAACATCTGTCTAACGATGACACAAAGTATTTAACGTAGCCATATCAACCAAACCACTGTACGCCTATCCATGGCTACGCCTATACATTCGGAACTCAGTGTTGGTCCGGTTCGACTCGGTGATGTGCTGTCGCAGGGGCGCAGTCACGTGATAGGTACTGAAAAAGAGAACTACTGAACTATGACAGGAGATACAATGCGCACATATCGCGAGAAGGGAAGAGCAGTATTCCTGGCCGCGATAATGGTGCTTTCGGTGGTCGCGATGTCTGCTGCCTTCGCCGGCAGTGCCGCGGCCTCCCAACACGACGTCGACGTCAGCTTTAGCGACGAACAGGCTGGCGCCGGCGAAACCGTACAAGTATCGTTTATGATGGACCCGGCCAACGACCCGAATGCCGGAGTTAATTCGTACGACGTCGACATCAACTACGATTCGAGTGTGATGTCGTTCGTCGAGATGAACGGAGTCGACCTCGCCGACCCGACGACGTTCGAGCCGTCGAACGGCACCATCTCGGCTGTTGCCGACCAGGCACAGGACGAGAACGTCCCACTGACGATGGCGACGATCACGTTCGAGATCGCAAGTGACGCCCAGCAGGGTGCCACGGCTATGGTCTCGCTCGACGACGCCAACTCGGAGTTCGGGAATCAGGACGGCAACCAGGTCACCTTCGAGTCCACCAACGGCACGGTGACCGTCGGGCAGGCCCAGGACCCGGCCGACTTCCAGGTCACGAACGTCGAGCCGAGCGGTGACTTCACCGTCGAACCCGGGGCCCAGCTCGCGATTGACGCGACCGTCGAGAACCAGGGCCAGCAGGAAGACACCCAGAACGTCGACTTCAACTTCGGCCAGGGAACTGCTGACACCCAGGAAGTCACCCTCGCTGACGGTGAATCGAGCACGGTGACGCTCGAAGCCACCGCCCCTGACCAGGAAGGTGACTACCAGTGGTCCATCTCGACTGACGACGACTCGAGTGACACCTTCACGCTGACCGTCTCCGAGGACACCGGTCCGGACCCGGTCGAACCGGGCACGCTCGAAGTCGAGAGCCTTTCAATCGACGACAGTGACCGGTCGTTCATCGGTGACGCCGCACTGCCGTGGATTCTGGGCGTCCGGGGCAACCCGGTCCAGGCCCAGGGTCAGGACACGTTCAACAACTACGTCAACAACAACGGTGACGTCCAGGTCAAGAGCGGCTCCCAGTCGATGACCGTCGACTTCGGCGTCGCTGGCGACCAGACGGGCGAAGAGGAACTCATCATCAACTACGATGAGGCCTCGGCTGCCTTCATGTCGGTGGCCGACGTCACGCTGGGTTCCGGTCCGCTCCAGAACTCGGCGACGGTCGAGGTCCGCTCGCAGGCGGCCGAGATCGCGCTGATTTTCGACGCGGGCCAGCTCAACGGCTCCTACTCGCAGGACGTCACCGTCGACTGGAGCTACCCATTCGTCCTGCCCGAGGGTGACGACGACGTCGTCCGCCACGAGGCAACCATCGGCGGTTCCTCGGAGTTCCACACCTTCCGCGTCACCGCGGCAGGTGGGACCGGTATCACCTACCAGGACACCAACTGGCAGCTCGACGGCCAGACCAACATCGAGGACGTCAACTTCGAGCGCGGCAGCTCGGACGGTGCCTTCGACGTCTGGCAGGGCGAGCAGGTGAGCCTCGCCTTCGCGGACACCACCAACGAGGTCGAGGTCTACGAACTCGACACCAACGACGACGATAACGTCGTCCGCGGCGACTTCGTCTTCAAGCGCGGCTCGGCTCCCGGTGTCACGACGAACATCGACACCGAGTCCGACCTCGACCCCGGTCGCTACATCCTCGACTTCGAGTCCGACGACGATAACGTCGTCTTCCTGCGCGTCAACCCGCTCGACTTCCAGGGCGAGTTCCCGGAAGACCAGGTTGAGTCCGACACGAACCTCGACCTCGAAGTCGACTCCGAAGACACGTCCGGCACGAACGTCATCGCCGCCTACTACGAGGAGGGTGACCTCTTCGGCGACCTGCTCCACACCGAGCAGGAGGAACTCGACGGTTCCGGTTCGGCGACGCTGACGGCCGACCCGAACGAAATCGAGGAGGAACTCGGCGGCACTGGTGACTACCAGACCGGCATGCTCCACGTCACGTCGGAGACGACGGCGTTCTCCAACCCCGTGGAGATCATCGAGCCGCTCGACGAGCGTGTCACCATCGAATCGCCGAATGCCGGCGACACCTACGCACGTGGTGACATCATCCCCATCGAGCTGAGCTTCCAGAACACCGACACCGGTACCATCACCTTCGGTTCCCGGGAGACGGGACAGAGCATCGAGGTCCACCTCACGGTGCGTGACATCAACGGTGACGGGAGCGCGACCGTCTACCTGAACACGTTCCAGACCGGCGACGGGCCGGTCAACCTCCCGAATGGCACCCGCGTCGAGGCGGACCAGGTGCAGTCGCTGCGAATCACCGACAGCAGTGGCACCTACCGTCCGCGCGTCGGTGACCGCAACCACGGCTTCATCGCCGGTCCGGGCACGGCGCTCGTCGGGCCCGACGGCATGGAAGCCTGGGCCCACACCGGGAGCCTCGACATCGGTGGCGGACCCGGCGGTCTCGGCGTCCTCGCCGGTGACGTGAGCTACGACCTCGTCACGACGGTTGGCGAGGAGCCGTGGGTCAACGACGGCGTGCCGGTCAGCGACCGGAGCGCCGTCCGCCTCGAACCGCGCGGCACGGACGACATGACGCTCTGGACTGCGCCCGGTACGGGTGAGAACGAAATCGAACCCGAGACGGCCGAGGACATCCAGACCGCCATCGACGAGGGCAGCATCACGCCCGCCGACGGCACCATCGCCAACCAGGACTTCCTCGTCCTGCAGGTGCCGTCCACGGGCCTCGAAGGGTTGCTGCACGAGGCAGTCCTGCTCAACTCGCAGCTCTCGCAGGCCGACTTCTTCGAGTCGACGTTCCAGCGTGACCTCTTCGATGACGAGAACCACATCATCACCGACGAGTTCTTCTCGACGGACTACGTCCGTGCACAGGCGCTCGGCCTCAACCCGCAGAACTCGGGCGACCGTGCCAGCGCAGGCACGATCATCCAGATGGTTACCCAGCAGACCAACGCGCCCAAGAACGCGCAGGGTACCATCCTCGACCTCGAAGGGCAGTCCGAAGGCGTGATTGCCGGTACTGACGACTCGGGTAACGTCAACGAGTTCTTCATCCCGATCCGCCTCGACGCAGGCATGGATGCAGTCGCCGCTGGCGAGCCGCTGACGCCCGGTGACCAGTACCAGAGCGTCTTCGACGTCCAGCCGGTCTCCGGTGACCAGTTCCTGGTGCCGAACCTGCCGCTGGCGAACTTCGACGCCGACGGTAACAGCCTCGAGCAGACCGTCGCCGAGTGGGAGTTCGTCCTCGACTGGGCCGACGTCGACCGCGACGGTCCCGTCCTGGACGTGCCCAAGGAAGCAGGCGTCGAAATCGGCGGTCCGACGACCGTCGCTGCCGGCACGAACCTGACGGTCAACCTGGTGACGACGCCCGGTGAAGAAGATCCGTTCTTCAAGCCGAACGTCGCCTTCGCGGAGTACCAGGAAGGCCCGCTCAACACCTGGAGCATCACCGAGGACTTCGACGGCCAGCAGGTCGGCACGTCGTTCGAGGTGAACATCCTCCGCAGCGGCACCGCGAACCTCATCACGATTGATCCGTTCCGTGACTCGGTCCCCGGTGTCGTGAGCGAGGAGCCTGCCGTTAACGCGCTCGAGTTCGCCGACCAGGAATCCGGCGGCCAGTCGGTCGTCGTCGACACGTTCGACACGACCCAGGGTGGATTCGTGGTCATCCAGGACGCGAGCGGTAACCGCATCGGTATCAGTCCGGCGCAGTCGACCGGCGAGCAGTCCGGCATCGCCGTCTCGCTCGACCAGCAGCTCAACACCGACCAGGAGCTGACGGCAGTTGCCCACCGCACGCGTGACCGGCCGTACACCGACGAGAACGGCGAGCCGGTCTCGCAGACGGCGCTGATCCAGGTCGAGGACGACCCCGCGCCGGCGCAGTTCAGCGTCAGCAACCTCGATCCCCAGAACGCGAACCTGGACGAGCCTGGTGCCGAGGTCACGGTGTCCGCGACCGTCGAGAACACCGGCGGTGAGCAGGCCACGCAGACCATCGAGGTCCGCGTCGACGGTAACGCGGTCGACAGCCAGGAGCTCACGCTCGCGGGCGGCCAGCAGGCCTCCGTCGACTTCGCGGTCGACACCAGCGAGCTGGACTACGGCACGACCTACGTCCACAGCATCGCTTCCGAGGACGATGACGCGTCCGGTGCGCTCACCATCGCCCAGGAAGTGACGCCGACGCCGACGCCGACGCCGACGCCGACACCGACACCGACGCCGACGCCGACGCCGACGCCCGCAGATGAAGACGGCGACAGTGACGCCGACGACGACGGTGCTGGCTTCGGCCTCGTGATCGCGCTGCTGGCCTTCCTGGCCGCCGCGCTGCTCGCGGTCCGCCGCGAGGTTCGCGAGTAAAACTACCGGCTCTCAGCCGGCTTGACGTTCCATTTTTTTCGCGCTACCTGCCCAGTGGCGACACTCGGCTCCCGCGAACCAGTCAGCTGTGCGCGGCTGTGTGCTCGTGGTTGACGGGTTTGTGCGGCGGTTGCACGCAACGACAAAGCCTATACTGTTCACCCCAATAGTGCCCACAGAGATGCTGGACCAGCTCGATGGGGCGCTGTCGGCATTCGGCGGGTTCGCCGAACCCATCGGCTGGCTCGCGCTCGTGGTCTTTCTCCTCGCGGTGGTCCTCGATTTGGTCGGCCGGGCGTACGCGCGACAGGTGTTCGTCGTCGGGTGGGTGCTGTTTGCCGTCTTCTGGCTGTCGCTAATCTATCCGTTTTTCGTCGCGGACGAGAGTTTCATCCGCGGTGCGGGAGCCGTGCTCGCGGTGCCACTCTCCCTGCTGGTCGCAAAGGTCCTCTCCGAGGGACGCGACACGCTGTTTTCACTCTCGCGGGCAATCCCGCTGATGGGGCTGGTGTACGCGCCGTTCGTGATGATTACGCCGTTGCGCGAGCGGCTCGTGTTGCTCGTGACCGGCCACACCGCCTGGGCGATGTCGCTCGTCGGCTACCACCCGCCCGTGGTGACCGAACTCTCGGAGGTCGGCGTCGACCGCGAAATCGGCGGCAAGGAACTCGCGTTCGAGAACACGTTCGTCTTCTTCACCGACGGCGGCACCATCACCTACACCATCATCATCGCCTGCACCGGCCTGGGCAGCATGGCCGTCATCGTCGGACTCGTGCTGGCGGTTCGTGCGCCGTTGGGCCGGAAGCTCCGGGGGCTCGCTATCGCCGTGCCGGTCATCTACGTGTTGAACATCGTTCGCAACGTCTTCATCGGCATCAGCTTCGGCCACCAGTATGCCCACTTTTTCCCCGACGCGACGATGACGCTGTTCGCCCTGGACAACGAACTCCGGGTTTCCTACATCTGGGCGGACCGCATCATGGCCCAGACCGCCTCGGTCATCGCGATGGTGGTCATCTTCTGGCTGGTCGTCCGCGAGGTCCCCGAGGTGATGGACCCCGTCGAGGAAGTGCTGTATCTCGCGACCGGCGAGGAGTACGACCTCGCCGCCGCGTTGAACGTCGACCGCGCTCCGGCCGAGGCCGAGTCACAGTCCGGGGACTGACGCTCGTCGGGGACTACTCCAGCGCGTCAGCGGGTGCGCCACCGAACGTCCGGAGACTCTCCCGTTCCAGCGGATGCAGGTCGCCGGGAATCACGAGCAGGTGAAGGGGCGGTCCGAACGACTCCCCGGCCAGCGCCCCGAGCCGGTCGGCACGGACGGTGGGGTCGTCACTGCCCGCCTGTCCGACGACGACGCCCACAGCGTCAAGGTGGTCCGCGAGCAACCCGGCGGCGGTGTCGCCGGTCATGTACCGCTCGCTCTCGGCGTCGATGTCGAGGTACACGAGCGTGTGCAGGTCCCGCTCGCGGTTCTCCCCGATGGTGGCGAGGACGCTGTCGGGGACGCCGCCGCGAGTCTCCTCGAAGGGGAGCGTCGTGGCCTTGCCAAACCGGTAGTTCTGGAGGCCGGTGAGCGAACTCGCGGCGGTCTGGGCGGTCGTCCCGTGGATGACGCGGGTCTCGATTCCCCGCTCGTCCGCGCGGGTCCGCAGGTCGACGTGCGTCGTCGAAATCATCGTGTCGCCCGCGGTGAGAAAGGCCGCGTGTCCCCCGGACGCGGCGTCGAGTATCGGCTCCGGGTCCCGCTCGACGCCCGCGCGGTCGCGGACCTCGATGTCGATGCCGTGAGTTTCTTCGAGGGCGTCGACGGTCGTCCCGACGAGACGGCTGGTGTAGAACTCCGCGAACGCGCGGTCGGCGTCCCGCAGGGCGTCCCGCCCCTGCAGTGTGATGGAACGCTCGTCGTACAGCCCGAGCCCGATGAACGAGAGCATACCCCCGTTTCGGGTCGATGGCGGGTTAAACGACTCGTTCGAGTACATCCCAGTCTCAGTGACCAACCGTTAGTGAACCAAACATCTGGAACTATCTATGTCCATAATTGTGGCAATTACTTTCGCACGAGCCTATGATTGCTGGCCCGTCCCCAGAATGGACCGCGGAATTCAGCTATTTCTGAAGTAATAAAATACTTTGAGTTGGAAAGTTCACACAAACAGAAAGTATTTATTTTGGGAGGGGGGGACTACCAATATGCAATACGAAAATGTGTTGTCACTTGTTCGATCCGGTCATTTATCCAAGTTGACTAACTTATGGAGAAAACTACACAAAGAGGAGTTCATCGCGGATTTTCAACGAAGGCAGAATGCACCATCTTTTGGTGTCCAGAACCTGAGGCGACGGGAAGTTCTTTCCGGGATTGGCACGTCAATTTTTTTACTGGGAACTAATATCGAAAGAAGTTCAGCTGAGAAGATTGAAACCGATGTCCAAGTCACAGTTGATAACCTTGATTCAAGGGCATGGAAAATCATCGCAACTAATGGAGGGGCTATCGCTCCAGTTGGGAGTGAAAATCCTCAATTGAATTTACGGATTGGTAATCGTTATACGTTCATCAATGAGGGATGGGATACACATCCTCTATCGTTTCGTGGTTCGAACGCCAATCCATTGTTGAGTCAATCTGAGGAAGGTGCTTTTGAGGATGACACGAATGTAGACTGGAACGACAGCGGTGCTGACCTCTCGTTTACACTCACTGAGGAACTGGCTACGGAAATCACGACATACCACTGCACAGTGCATTCTCCGATGCAGGGAACTGTCAAGATACTTGGACCTGATGCACCGCCAGCCGAAATAATAGTTCCAGATCAGGAATCACCTGGTTCTACAGTGATCATCGATTTCGTACGCGTTGATGACGGAGGATTCGTAACAATCCACGACAGTAGATTAAAAGAGGGGGTGGTCTTCGGCAGTATCCGGGGTGTTTCTCAATATCTCAAACCTGGAATATATGAACAGCTCGTCGTGGAGCTTGATGAGCCATTCATCCAATCTGGTGAGACGAAAATTATCGGAAGAGCATATCGAGATACAAATGAGACAGAAGAGTTCGAATTCATCGGAACCTCTGGCGAAGAAGACAGACCATATCTTGATAGAGATGACGAACCGATAAGTGATTCTGGGGAAGCAGTAATCGTGGGTGTCGGCTCAATATTTACAGTCGAGACGATAGAACCCGCCGACATAACTGCGAAGGTAGGTAACCTCGTGTCAGTAAGTGCCGAGATAATGAATACAGGTGATTCCGCAGGATCGGGCGAAATCGAGTTCATTATAGATGGTGATTTGAGAGCGGAGAAAACCATAGACCTCGATATTGATGAGAGTAAGACAGTCTCGTTCGATATTAATACAGAACGGCTTGAGCCTGGAGAATACTCGTATAGCGTTGAGACCGGGGACGAAAACCGAACAGGAATACTAACGCTTGAAAATGAAAATCCAAATGATATTGATGATTCTGATGGTTCAACGGACGACGAGAACGTCGACAATACAGCTACAGATGCTGATGGCGAGGGGATCGGCTTCGGGATACCTTCCGGTTTAATCGGTATTGGGGGAGCTATAGGGTATGCGCTTTATCAGTTGAAACAACGAATGAACCCACTGATGAGTGTTAACAATAATGACAATGATCGATCATAAAACGAGTAAAATACCGTTGTTGCACCATCTGATCTGTAGCACTTAGACATGGAATTATCACTTAGTCACGGTATGCCGACGGTCTCAAACTAAGGCGTAGATCACCGCTGTCACTTGACTTCATGATTACTGGTACCTATTCGAAATATCGCTTTTCTGTAGGAGATTGTTGGTCAGTTAGAAAATTCTTACGAACCGGGAGATGTCGTCTACGGGAGTGACCCCTACAAGAGCGAGGGGAGCGGACGACCGTGGCTCGTCATCTCGAACCACGAGGGAAAACCGTTCGACGGCGAGCAGTACCGGAGACGCCGCCTGAACCGAACCGTCACCCGAACTTTCCGGTGATGTAGTCCTCGACGCGCTGGTGTTCGGGATTCTCGAAGATTTTCTCGGTATCGCCGTACTCGACGAGTTCGCCGCCGGTGAGGAAGACGGCGGTCCGGTCGGAGATGCGGGCGGCTTGCTGCATGTTGTGGGTGACGATGACGACCGTGTACTCGGAGGCGAGGTCCTCGATGAGGTCCTCTATCTTGGAGGTCGCAACCGGGTCCAGCGCCGAAGCAGGTTCGTCCATGAGGACGACCTCGGGGTCGGGTGCGATAGCGCGAGCGATACAGAGACGTTGCTGTTGGCCCCCGGAGAGGTCCAGTCCCGAGGAGTCGAGCTGGTCGCTCACCTCGTCCCAGAGGGCCGCTCGGCGGAGCGCCGTCTCGACTTTCTCGTCTAAGTTGTCGTCCTTGCCCTGGACGCGCAGGCCGTAGGCGACGTTGTCGTAGATGCTCTTGGGGAACGGGTTGGGTTCCTGGAACACCATGCCGACCGCGCGGCGGAGGGCGACGGGGTCGACGTCGTCGTCGTAGACGTTCTTGCCCTGGAGGCGGACCTCGCCCTCGACGCGGGCGGCGTCGATGAGGTCGTTCATCCGGTTGACACACCGGAGAAACGTCGACTTGCCACAGCCCGAGGGGCCGATCAGCGCCGTCACCTTGCGCTCGGGAATCTCCATCGAGATGTCCCGCAGCGCCTGCGTCTCGTCGTACCAGACGTTGAGGTCCCGCGTCTCGATGATCGTCTCGGGCGTCTCGATTGCAGGGTCGTTGGCGAGCGATTCGGTTTCCGGTTGGGTCGTGTTTTCGAGGCTCATTGGTCAGTCGTATCTGTTTCGGATGAAGATGGCGGTCCCGTTCATCAACAGGAGCACGCCGACCAGCACGAGGCTGCCGGCCGCGGCGATGTGCTGGAACTCGGCCTGTGGCTGGGTCGCCCACTCGAATATCTGCATCGGCATCGCGGCGAACGGGTCGAATATCGAGGAGGGCGGCGCGAACATCGTCGTCGCGGCCCCGATCATCAGGAGCGGGGCTGTCTCGCCGATAGCGCGCGACAGCGAGAGGATGACGCCGGTCATGATACCCGGCAGGGCCGCGGGCAACACCACGTCGCGGGTCACCTCCCACCTGGTCGCGCCGACGCCGTAGGCCGCACGCCGGTGGGAGTCGGGCACCGCGCGGATGGCCTCCTGGGCCGAGACGATGACGATGGGCAGGATGAGCAGCGTCAGCGTCAGCGCACCCGCGAGCAGGACAGCACCGAGGCCGGCCGCGCGGACGAACAGCGCGAGACCGAGCAGGCCGTAGACGACCGACGGGACGCCCGCCAGGTTGGCGATGTTGGCCTCGATGAACCGGGTCGTGCGGTTGTCCGGGGCGTACTCCTCAAGGTAGATTGCGGCTCCGACGCCGATGCAGACGGTGAACACCGCAGTCAGAGCGATGAGGAACGCCGAGCCGACGAGCGCCGGGTAGATGCCGGCCCCGCGCCCGCCGACGTAGTTCTCCGGGAAGTACGACGGCGGGTGCGTCAGGAAGGTGACGTCGAGCCAGCCCCACGACTCGACGACAGGCTGGCGTCCGTGGCGAACCCGCCGAAGTGGTCCTCGGTCGCCATCAGTCGTACACCTCCCGGTAGCGCGAGCGGGCGTACTGGCTGAGCAGGTTCATCGCGAGCGTCATCACGAACAGCGTCAGCCCGACGGCGAACAGCGACTGGTACTGGATTGACCCGGCCGAGACGTCGCCGGTCGCGACCTGGACCATGTAGGCCGTCATGGTCTGTATCTCGGAAAACACGTCGAGCGTGATCGTCGGGTTCATTCCCGCGGCGAGTGCGACCGCCATCGTCTCCCCGATGGCCCGCGAGATGGCCAGGATGAACGATGCGAGGATGCCCGACAGCGCGGACGGGACCACGACCGTCGTCGAGACCTCGAACTTGGTCGCCCCGAGTCCGTAGCCCGCGTTCCGGAGTTCGTCCGGGACCGCCGACATGGCGTCCTCCGAGAGCGACGAGACCATCGGCAGGATCATGATGCCGACGACGATGGCCGCCGACGCGGCGTTGAACGTCCCCGTCTCGGGAAAGACCCGCTGGAGCTGCGGGGTGATAAAGGAGATGGCGAAAAAGCCATAGACAATCGTCGGGATGCCGGCGAGTATCTCCAGTGTCGGCTTGACGACCCGCCGGACGCGTTCGCCGGCGTACTCCGAGAGGTAGATCGCAGTGAGGACGCCAATCGGCAACGCGACGAGTGCGCTCCCGACGACGATCATCATCGTCCCCCAAACGATTTCGAGGACGCCAAACGAGTACGGCCGGATGAGCGGCGACCAGTCGGCCCCCGTGAAGAACGTGACCGGCGACACGTCACGGAAGAAGGGGACCGCGCCGGTCACCAGCACCAGGATGATGCCCAGGGTCGTGAGGACAGTCACGACGGCACAGGCGAAGAAAACGCCGCGGGCGACGGTCGTCGCCCGGTCGGTGACCGCGTCGTCGGTGATGTCGATGGCGCTCACGACCCCATCCCTCCGCTCTGTTCGATTGCGTTTGCTTGCCGGCCGGTCGCCTGCTGAATCGCGGCTTCGAGGGCTTGCTCGCTCTCGGCCACGACCGCGTCGGAGGCGGCGTAGTAGCCGACCTTGCGGGCCGCCCACTGCGTCCAGGTCAGCCGTTCGTCGGGCGCACCGAAGCCGTTCTCGACCGCCTGTGCGTGCGTCTCGTCGTCGACCTCCTGGAAGTAAAACCGCGCGAACGCCTGCATCACCTCCCGGTCGAGTTCGTTGGCGTTGAGATAGACGTACATCCACCGCGTCAGGGGCGTGTATGTTTCTTGCTCGATGGTTTCGCGGTTCGGCTCGACGCACCCGTTCCCGTCGTCGATTCCCACGAGGTTCAGGTCGTCCTCGTTCTCGAAGTAGTAGCCGGCACCGCCCCAGCCGATGGCGTGCTGGTCGCCGCTCACGCCGCGGACGATGACGTTGGTGTCCGAGGTCCCCGAGTAGTCGTCGCGGATGTCGCCCCGCTCGCCGTTGATGCGCTCGGTGAACGTGTCGAACGTCCCCGACGCGGGCCCCCGGCCGAAGAACTCGATCTCCTCGTCGGGCCACTCGGGGTCGAGGTCGCTCCACCGCTCGACCTCCGAGCCCTGCTCCCACATCGCACTGAGCTGGTCGACGGTGAGACACTCACACCAGTCGTTGTCGGGATTGGTGAAGACGGCGATACCGTCGCGCAACGCCTTGAGTTCGACGTACTCGACGCCGTTTGCCACGCACTGCTCGTGTTCCTCGGGCGTAATGGGTCTGCTCGCGTTCTGGACGTCGGTCAGCCCCTGCGTGAACCGCCGGAAGCCCGCACCGGTTCCCGACCCGCTGACGGGGATGTTCACCCGGTTGTTCCACAACAGGAACTTCTCGACGATTGCCGCGCTCTGTGGCAGGACGGTGTCGCTCCCGTCGATGAGGATCGTCCCGCGCAGACCGCTGTCCTCCCCGTGGACGACACAGCCTGCAAGCCCCACAGCCGCCGCCCCGCTCGCCGCGAGAAACCCCCGGCGCGTCACCCTCGTATCCGCGCTCTCCGTTGGGGTCCCTTCCATCGACCGGACGTAGCTCCCGTCTCCATAAATACCCCACTATGAATTATATAGATATTGGAAAAGAGAACAATAGACATACATAGAACTACGTACCCAAGAACCCGACCGTCGGTCTCGTTTCCGTCGCCCCGTGTCAGCCGCCTGCTAAAATATATTTTAGCTAACATATTTTGTCCTCTGGTCCCTGGGTAGGTGTGATGCGATCACCGCAGTTCGGCCCCGGAGAAGGGCCACGGTCAGGTCGGACGAACAGTTCGAGCGGCGGTGACTTCGATGTCACGCCGCCCTACAAGTATGCGGACTTCCCGGAGAGGGAGACCGTTCCGCCCGGTGATGGGCGCGCCCGGGAGGCCGGGATGGTCGACGCTGCCGAGACGGGAACGTATGAGACGGGGACGACGATAGTCGCAGTGAGCGGCACCGACGGCGTGGTAATGGCGGCAGACCAGCGGATGAGCCTCGGCAGTCGTTGCGCTCGGAGTCGAGTCTCTACGAGGCACGCCGCGGCGAGCCGATGAGTATGACCGCGCTTTCACAGACCGCCGGGCACCTTGTCCGGGGGATGCCGGTCCGGCCCTTGCTCGCCGGGGTCGACGACGAGGGCGGCCACGTCTACGAACTCGACGGCGGGGGCACCGTCATCGAGGACAGTTACGCCGCCGGCGGGAGCGGGATGGCAACCGCTTACGGCGTGCTCGAAGGCGAGGTGACGGAGGAACTCTCGCTCGACGGTGCGGCCGAGGCCGCCGTCGCGGCGGTCGAGGCGGCGAGCGAGCGCGACACCGCCAGCGGCAACGGCGTCACGACCGCGCGGATAACCGACGACGGCGTCGCTATCGAGGAACGGGGGGCGAGCTGATGCAGTCGGACAGACAGGCGGCCTACGACCGCGGGAGCGCCATCTTCTCGCCCGACGGACGGCTCTACCAGGTCGAGTACGCCCACGAGGCCGTCTCCCAGGGCGGCCCGACCGTCGGGGTCAGGACAGCCGACAGCGTCGTGTTCGCGGCCCACAACGCCAGACAGTCGCCGTTGCTCGACCCCGAAAGTATCGAGAAACTCCACGACGTCGACGGCCGCATCGGGGTCGCAACCGCGGGTCACGTCGCCGACGGCCGCCGTCTCGTCGAGTACAGCCGCCAGTACGCGCACCGCGAACGGCTCAGGTACGGCGAGCCACCGGGCGTCGAACCGGTCGCGAAGGCGCTGGCCGACTACGTCCAGGAGTCGACGCAGGTCGGCGGGACCCGTCCGTTCGGGGTCGCGCTCCTCGTCGGCGCAGTCTCGCCGGAACCCCGGCTATACCAGCTCGACCCCTCCGGGACGCCCTCGGAGTGGTCCGCGACCGCCGTGGGGAGCGGCAGTGACGTCATCCTCGATGCTCTCGAAGCCGAGTACGAGGACGGTCTCGACACCCGGGGTGGGCTGGCACTCGCCCTGCGGGCACTGGCCGCGGAACGCGAGGAACTGTCGCCCGCCACCGTCGACGTCGGCGTCGCCGGCACCGACGGCTTCGAGACGCTCGACCGCGACCGGCGCGAGACGCTCCTTTCGGAGACTGACCTCCAGCGGGGCTCCTGAAGCGGGACCGACTCGATAGCCACGCCGACCTGATGCGTTCGACCCGTCGGGCCGACTGCGAGACGCTGGCGGGCGTCTCCCTCGCCGCTGTTGCGACCTGCGCGGGCGGGGAACTGGCCGGCGACTCCGAGACGTGCCTCGACGGTACCAGTCCCGCACACTGCTCCTGGCGCGTGCGTCCGGTGTCGCCGGCACGCGAGCGGCACTGTTTCCCTCGCCCGCAGAATCGTACCTGCCGGGCTGTTCGGCGGAGCAGGTTTCCCCCTCGACCTGCCGCTGGCGGTGTGCCCGGACGACCCCTTCCCTGTCGACGTAGAGGTCGAGCACGTCGTCGCCGAGACGGGTGCTGACCAGGAGACACCACGGTTCCGTCGAGACGACCCGCTCGCGCCACTCCGGCCCGACGTTCCAGA
>PXQO01000010.1 GCA_003021285.1 Halobacteriales archaeon QH_2_65_14
CGTCGGGAGTCGGAGGGACTCGTTCGCTGTCCCCTGACTCCGGGGCTGGCTGACGGACAGCCCGTCCCACCGACCGCTTCTGGGCCTGTGGGACGTATCTTCGTATTCGGCTCGGAGTCACATCAAGCTTCCGCGCTTCCTCCCACGGCTAAAGCCGGTGGGCTTCCGCGCTGTTACCGCTGTGATCGATGTGGTGGGCTGCTCCCAGCACCGTCGTCAGATTCGTGTCTCCCGTTGGCAGTTCAATCGTCGGCGGGCGAGACGGCGTCGCTCTCGACGTGCTGTTTCGTCCACTGGAGTTTGCCGCCGGCGGCGAGCAGTTCCCGTTCCCGTTCGGAGGCGTCCAGCCGTGCGGTGAACGTCCAGTCGTCGTTGACCCGGACCTCGAAGCTTTCCCGTCCGTCGAGAACGCCGTCCCGAAGGTCGTCGACGACCGCCAGCGAGTCACCCTGCTTGATGCGTTCGTAGGCGGCGTCGTCGACGGTCAGGGGTACGATTCCGAAGTTGAACAGGTTTGCACGGTGAATCCGGGCGAATCCGCGGGCAAAGACACCCCGGACGCCCAGGTACATCGGGCAGAGCGCGGCGTGCTCTCGCGAGGAGCCCTGGCCGTAGTTTTCGCCGGCCACGAGAAAACCACCCTCGGCGTGTTTCGCCCGCTCGGCGAACGACTCGTCGATGCGTGCGAGCGTGAACTCGGCCAGTTTCGGGATGTTCGAGCGGTACATGAGCGCCTCCGCGTTGGCGGGACTGATGTGATCGGTCGTGACGTTGTCGCCCATCTTCAACAGCACCTCTCCCGACAGAGTCCCGTCCAGCGGGTCGGCAAGCGGCACCTCGCCGATGTTGGGTCCCTTGATGAGGGCGTCGTCGACGGCCTCCTCCGGCGCGATGAGGTCGGCGTCGCTCCCGACGTACCGGACCGGTAACTCGACACCCGGCGCATCCATGTCCAGGTCGGCGGCGAGGTCCCGCGGGTCGATGAGTTCGCCCGCCAGGGCAGTAGCGGCGGCAACCTCCGGCGAACAGAGGTAGACGCTGTCGTCGCTGATGCCCGAGCGCCCTTCGAAGTTCCGGTTGAACGTCCGAACGGACACCGAGTCCGACGCGGGGACGTGCCCGTTGCCGATGCACGCACCACACGTGGCCTCGGAGAAGTTCACGCCCGCGGCCATCAACTCCGCGGTCCAGCCCTCGCGGGCCAGCAGTTCCGAAGCCTGCTTGGAGGCCGGTGCGATGACCATCTCTGTCCGCCGTGCAATCGAGCGGCCCTCCAGCATCTTCGCGGCCGGGAGGATGTCCTCGTACGCGCCGTTCGTACACGACCCGATCATGACCTGGTCGACTGTCGTCCCGGCGACTTCACGGACCGGCACGACGTTGTCGGGCATCGACGGCGTTGCGACCAGCGGCTCTATCTCCGAGAGATCCACTGTGATGGAGTCGTGATACTCGGCGTCCGCGTCGGGTTCGAGTTCGACGTACTCGTCTTCCCGTCCCAGCCGCGAAAGGAAGTCCCTCGTCGCCCCGTCGGACGGGAACAGGGAGGTGGTCGCCCCCAGTTCCGTCCCCATGTTGGTGATGGTCGTCCGTTCGGGGACGGTCAGCGTCTCGACGCCGGGACCGGTGAACTCGAATATCTTGCCGACGCCGCCCTTCACCGAGAGCCGGCCCAACAGTTCCAGTATGACGTCTTTCGCCGTCGCCCACGGTTTCAGTTCGCCTTCGAGGCGCACCTCGACGACTTCGGGCATCTCGACGTAGTAGGGCGCGCCACCCATCGCGACCGCGACGTCGATACCTCCGGCACCGATGGCTAGCTGTCCGAGGCCGCCCTGCGTGGGCGTATGCGAATCCGAGCCCAGCAGCGTCGTCCCCGGCCTGGCGAAGTGCTCCTTGTGGACCTGGTGGCAGATGCCGTTGCCCGGCCGCGAGAACTGCGCGCCGAATTTCCCGGCTGCCGACCGCAGGAATCGGTGGTCGTCGGTGTTCTTGAAGTCGTGCTGGTACGTCTGGTGGTCGCAGTACTGCGCGGCCACGTCCGTCCGAACCCCGTCGATGTCCATCGCCTCGAACTGCAACCAGACCATCGTCCCTGTCGTGTCCTGCGTGAGTACCTGGTCGATCTCGATGCCGATCTCCGCACCCGGTTCGAGGTCGCCCTCGACCAGGTGGTCGCGTAGTATCTGCTCTGTGATTGTTCCTGGCATTGGAATTTTACACGGACGGGGGTACTATAGTTGTTTGCCGAATCGCGATTAAGTAATCAGTCTGTTATTTTTGATTCGGCTCGATGGGATGTCGGGAGCGCATCACTTTCAGTCCGCTCTCCGAATCCATTTAGGGAGGGATGACATATGGGGCACACAATGAGGCGCGAGAGTCGATGACGCGGGTGCTTCACACGGGGGACACCCACCTGGGCTATCAGCAGTACCACCTCGCCACGCGGCGCGAGGACTTTCTGTCTGCCTTCGAACAGGTCACCGAGGACGCCGTGGCCGACGACGTGGACGCGGTCGTCCACGCCGGCGACCTGTTTCACGACCGCAAGCCGACGCTGTCGGACATCATGGGCGCGCTCTCCGTGCTGGGGCGACTCGATGAGGCCGACGTGCCGTTTCTCGCGGTCGTCGGCAACCACGAGTCGAAACGCGACCGCCAGTGGCTCGACCTCTTCGAGCGCATGGGGCTGGCGACGCGTCTCGGCTCCGAACCGGTGAGCGTCGGCGACGTCGCCTTCTACGGGCTCGATTTCGTACCGCGGTCACAGCGGGAGAACCTCGACTACGAGTTCGACCCCCATTCCGCAGAGTACGCGGCCCTGGTCTCACACGGCCTGTTCGAGCCGTTCGACCACGGTGACTGGGACGCCAGGCGGATACTCCGGGAATCGACCGTCGAGTTCGACGCGGTGCTCCTCGGTGACGACCACGAACCCCAGACGGAACAGGTCGAGGAACCCCACGAGGCGTGGCTCACCTACTGCGGGTCGACCGAACGGGCGAGCGCCAGCGAGCGCGACGAACGTGGGTACAACCTCGTCGACTTCGAGGACGGCGTCGACGTCCGCAGGCGGGGCATCGAGACCCGCGAGTTCGTGTTCGTCGACGCCGAACTGGCCGAGGGGGAGGGAAGTGACGTAATCTGCGAGCGCATCGGACAGTACGACGTCGAGGACGCAGTCGTCATCGTCACCATCACCGGGGAGGGAAAGCAGGTGATGCCGGCGGGAATCGAGGAGTTCGCCGCCGAGCGCGGCGCGCTGGTGGCCCGCGTCAACGACCAGCGCGAGTTCGAGGACGAGAGCGAACTCGACGTGACGTTCGCCGACCCCGACGACGCCGTCCGCGAGCGCATCGGGGACCTCGGACTGAGCGGCGCCGCCCGCGACATCGACGAGACCATCCGCGCCAGCAAAGTCGCCGACTCGAACGTCGCCGACACTGTCCAGGAGCACGTCGCCGAACTCGTCGATGACGGCGACGACGAGGTCTTCGACGCCGCACCCGCGAGCGGAGAGGGTAAATTCAACCAGGAAACCGAAAGTCCCGCTGACGACGGGGAAGAAGGCGGGGAGACGGCCGCCGGAACGGACGGCGACGGGCAGGTCACGATGGAGGACTACCTATGAGGTTCGACAGGATTCGGCTGAAGAACTTCAAGTGTTACGAGGACGCGGACCTGCGTCTCTCCCCGGGTGTGACGGTCATCTACGGGCTGAACGGCAGCGGGAAGTCCTCGCTGCTGGAGGCGTGTTTTTTCGCGCTGTACGGCGCGAAGGCCCTCGACGCGACGATGGACGAAGTCGTCACAATCGGGGCCGAGGAGACAGTCGTCGAACTCTGGTTCACCCACGCCGGGGAGTCCTATCACGTCAAACGCCGGATACGGGCGACGGGCGAGGACGCCCGCACGGCCGAGTGCGTCCTGGAGGGACCGGAGGGGACGATGGAGGGGGTGACCGACACGCGACGGCGCGTCGCCAGCCTCCTGCGGATGGACACGGAGGCGTTCGTCAACTGCGCGTACGTCCGGCAGGGCGAGGTGAACAAACTCATCAACGCATCACCGGACGACCGCCAGGACATCCTCGACGACCTCCTGCAACTGGGGAAACTGGAGGAGTACCGCGAACGGGCCAGCGACGCGCGCGTCGGCGTCGGTCGGGTCCGCGACGACAAACGGGGTGCCCTGTCGGAAGTGGCGCGTCGGAGGCCGAGCGCTACGAGGAAAACCAGGAGGAGGCGGAGAAAACGCGCGACGAGGCCGCCGAGGTCATCGACACCTGCGAGGAGAGAAAGGAGGACCTGACGGCCGTCGAGGCGGACATCGAGGAGTTGCGCGAGCGCATCCAGGAGACCGAGCGGGAACGGGAACGCCTCGCCGAGCGCACAAGCGAGCGTCGGGAGGAACTCGAATCCGCCCGGGAGCGCCGCGACGAACTCCTGGAGTCGGTCGACCTCGAGGAAGACGCCGGGGCTGTGTCCGGGGACGGTTCCGACCCGGAGGGACTGCTCGACGAGCAGGTGACTGCGTCCATCGAGGCCGTCCGGGAGGAGATCGACGACCTGACCGAACGCATCACGGAGTTGAGCGTCGAGAAACAGGAGTACGACAGCGAACGCGAGCGCTTCTCCGCGGAGGCCGACGACCTCGAAGCGACGGCAGAGGAGAAAGGGGAGAAAGCAAGCGAGCTGGAGGCTGAAATCGCGGAGACGCGGGACCTGCTCGACGACCGGCGCGGGAAACTCGACGCGATGGCCGACGAGATTTCGGACAAGCGCGCACAGTTCGAGGACGCGCCCGTCGAGTTCGGCGAGGCCGAAGAGTTCCGGGAGGAGGTCGCCGACGAACTGAGCGACCTGCGCGAACGACGGACTGAACTCGTGGCGGAACTCGAAACCGAGCGCGAGCGGCTGTCGGAAGCCCAGTCGCTCCGGTCTGCCGGCAAGTGTCCGGAGTGTGGCCAGCCGGTCGATAGCTCGCCACACGTCGAGGCAATCGACGAGCGCCGGGAGCGCATCGAGGAACTCGAAGCGGACCGCCAGGAGATGGACGAGCAGGAGTCGGAACTGGAGGCGAAACGCGACCGAGCGGCGGAGCTGGTCGACCTGGAATCGACCGTCGAAACACTGGAATCCGAGCGCGAGAACCTCGCCCAGTTGCTCGAAGAACGCGAGCGAACGGTCGCGGAGAAGACCTCGCGGATCGAAACGCTCCGCGAGGAGGCCGAGGAGGACGTTGGGGAGGCCGACGAGAAGCGCGAAGCCGCGCATGAAGCCGCCACGCAGGCCGACGAGTGTCAGGAGGCGATTGCCGAGTGCAACCGCGAGAAAGCGGCGTGCAAGGACCGGCTCGAAGCGCTCGAAGCGCTGTCGGACGTGCTCGCCGAGGTCGAGTCCCTGGAGGACGACCTCGAATCGCTCCGGGACAAGCGCGCGGAGAGAGCCGAGATCAACGACGAGCGCCGGGAGCGCCTCGCGGAGAAACGCGAGCGCCGGGACGAACTCCGGGCGGACTTAGACGAGGACCGCCTGGAAGACGCCCGCGAGCAAAAGGAGAAAGCAGAGCGGTATCTGGAACAGGTCAAGGAGAAACTCTCGGAGCTCGAAGACCGCAGGGCATCACTCCAGGGGCAACTCGGGGCCGTCGAGAACGAGATCGAGGCGATGGAGGAACTCGGGGAACGCCGCGAGCAGCTGACAGAGACGGTAGCGAACCTCGACTCGCTGTACTCGGAGGCCCAACAGCTCGAAGAGATGTACGGGACACTGCGGGCGGAGCTGCGCCAGCGCAACGTCGAGAGCCTGGAACGGATGGTCAACGAGACGTTCGAGCTGGTCTACGAGAACGACACCTACTCGCGGATCGAAATCGACGGGGAGTACGAGCTGACGGTCTACCAGAAGGACGGCGAGACGCTCGACCCCGAACAGCTGTCGGGCGGCGAGCGCGCCCTATTCAACCTCAGCCTGCGGTGTGCCATCTACCGCCTGCTCGCGGAGGGCATCGAGGGGACGGCACCGATGCCGCCGCTCATCCTCGACGAGCCGACGGTGTTTCTCGACTCCGGACACGTCTCACAGCTGGTCGAACTCGTCGACGCGATGGGGGAACTCGGCGTCGAGCAGATTCTCGTGGTCAGCCACGACGAGGAACTCGTCGCCGCCGCCGACGACCTCGTCACCGTCAGGAAGGACCCGACATCGAACCGCTCGACCGTCGAGCACGCCGAGAGCGTCGACGCCCGCTTCGGTCGACGCCCCGGACGTGGTCGCAGAAGCCTCGGCCCAGGAGCTATCCTCGCTCGGACTCGACTCCACTCCAGAGCCATAGTCAAGAAGGCCAGCAAACCCACCGATATAACGGTCTCCAGCCACGTCCCCCGTTGCATACGAGTCCGAAATGACACTGCTTGCATCCGCACTCCCGACCAGGCCACCAATTCCCCGAATGCAGGCGCTAAGGCCCCACCCTCAACGAGCGAGCGAAAGCGAGCGAGTAGGGTGGGGAGGAAGTCACGACTGAAATGTCCGCGTCAGTCGACGTTAATCTCGTTTTCGGTGACGTGGATGAAGGTAATTCTGACGACACTGGACTCCTCGGTGACCGTTTCGGTGTTCAGGAGTGCCCCGTCGAAATAGATGTCCGCTGTATTGTCGAGACTGTCGATGTTCCCGAGGAGAGCCCCCCAGATTTCGGGGTTCCCGCTGTTGAAGTCGATTTCGACCCCCTCATCGACGTTCCGCCCGGGTCCGTAGACGACGCCAACGTACTCGACCTGGTTCTCAATAGTGGCTGACTCGTCAGATTTCATGTAAATCCAGAACTGCGGTGCTCGATACGAGGACGTGTCCCCGATCTCTGCGTGTCGCTCGACCAACAACGTCTCGTTGACGTAGATGTTCACTCGGTTGTGGCCTTCTACGTCGAAGTCAATATGGCTAGTGAGGGTTAGGTCACCGTCGATTGCTATCGAGATGTCCCCCTCGGTGGTGTTTAACGTTACGTCGTTCGTCGCAGAGGTATCTTCGAGATAGTATTTCCCGGAATCAATGTCGCACATGCCGCTACACGAGAGGCTGTTCGTTGTTTCGTCGATGTCGTCTTCCTGGTCGTTGTCGTTATTCGCGCTGTCACTGAGCGACTCTAGCTGGTTCTCAATGAGTCTGTCCGTTGGGTCTGGCATCTGTACGTTCGCATTCTCTGCCTCCCAGTGGACGCCAGGGGTACAGTGCCAGTTCGAACTGGGAAGACAGTCGCCGCTATTTGAGGAAATGGCGGAACCTTCGCCTGTTGAGATGTTGCCGTTATAGATAGTGCCGCCACTTCCCTGAAGCGTAAGTTCCCCACCAACCTCTACATCCCCGTGGACATCGGCGTTTGGATGGAGTTCCATGTCACCAGCAGTCACAATCTTGCCCTCATCGTCACAGCTCACAGCAGTAGGAGACGGTGGACAGCTGGTACCCCCAGTAGAATTGTAACTGAAAATATCCATATTGTCGACTTCGAGTGTGCCGCTGTTGCCCGACAGCACGGCCTGGGTGACAGTTGGGTACTCTGCAGGCACGACGAGTTCCAGCGTCACCGTGTTGTTACCGTGGTCGAAGTCGACGTCCCCCTCAGTTCGGGCCTCGAAATATTGGCCCCAGCCCTCGTAGTACTCGCTTTCGACTTTCAGAACTACTTTGTGATTGTCCAGTGGATTCGTCCGTTTTGCGACGTCCGGCCGCGGGAACGTCTGGTTCACGTCCCGGTGGGATATCGTGGCTCTACTGCCCAGCGTATCGTGCCCGGTCACGTTTACGATAGGGAGCGTGAGCGTGGCGTTCCGGTAGTGGAACTCGGGCGGCGAGACCATCGTGGAGTTGTCCCCGTCGGTCTTGAAGACGCCGCCGCCCTGGTAGGCCAGCGTCTCGTCGTCACTCTCGTAGATCACTGCGCCGAGGTTGACGTCCACCAGCGGATCGGCCCAGGAGGGAATGCTGTTGGTGGTACGGTTCTCGACTTCGATCCAGAGTCGGCCGTCGTCGCCGTCTACCCTGACGGTTTCGCCGGATTCGGTCGGGAATCCGACCTGCTGGGAGTCTGCCTCCCTGAGCGCGACCAGTCCGGCCTTGGAGTCGAACTGCGTCAGCGTCTTCTGTGCACGGTCCTCGGATATCTGTGACTCGGTGTCGCTGATCGCCACTGCTCCCAGCCCCGCAACTGCGAGCGCTCCGAGCACCACCATGCCCAAAACGAGTACGACACCGACCGCCTCACTCTGCCCGCGAACGTCCCGCTCGAAGTGCTCTGTCAGTGCCTCCAGAACGGAACTCCCTTCCCCGCCTTTCCGGTCCGGAGACGTACCCATCCTGCCTACCTACGCTCTCCTCGAAAATAAACCAACTGGTTACATTATCTATTGTGATAACTCCGGGGACCAATAATGTTCGAGCTTTTGACACGTGCCGGACTGGTCCGCCGACAGCCTCCCGGAAACCGGCCCACAGGACGGGGATTCAATCCGAGATGACGATCCGGCTTTCGCTGACGTGAGGTAGGGGACCCGGATGATGCGTGCCTCCTCGGGCACGATTTTCTTGCCTTCGAGCGCCTCGTCGTAGTGGATACTGCCGCCATCGATGGTCGCCTGGCCGGTGAGGATGCCGCCGTATACCTCGGCACCGTCGAGCATCACGCGCCCGGTTCCGCTGGTGCCGGGTGGCGCGTAGATGACGCCGGTGTAGACCGCGAGATTCCCGTTTCCGCCGCCGCCCAGCCTCGCATCGAAGTCCGATTTCCCGTAGAGGCGGAACTGCGTGCCGTTGTCGTTCTCGGCGGTGATTTCGGCGTCGTTGTCCATCGTGAAATCCGTGCCGCTCGTGCCGCCGACGAACAACTCGACGTGGTCGTCGCCAGTGACCTCGATTTCGGCGTCCTCGTCGAGCGAGACGTCGCCTTTGACACCGAGCACGACGGTCCCCTCGCTCGTGTTCAGTTCCAGTTCCGAACCGTCACTGAGGTCGAAGCTGTCGAAGTAGTACTCGCCCGCTTCGAGCGTTTCGCCGTCGATGGGCGGGTTCACCTCGTCGGCATGCTCCTCGATCTCGTAGACGGTGTTGTTGACGAACCAGTCGATTGATTCGGTCACTTTCACGTCGTCGATCTCCCAGACCTGGCCGCCAGAACCGGGCTCGATCCGCTTTTCGCAGTCGCCGTCGCTGTCGTCGGTCCGACAGTCCTCGACGTAGCTGATGTTCCCCCAGACAGTCGGCTGGCCGCCGCCCGGTCCCTTCTTGACCGTGATCGTGCCACCCGACGTGAGATCGCCGTAGAAACTCGACCCACCTGACCCGTCGCTGATGTCGATGTCTTTCCCGTAGACGACGTCCCCGGCAGTGCCGGGCGGGAACTTGTTGGCCCCGTCGAACTGAGCGCAGTACGACCCGTTGCTCGAATCGAAACTGCTCGTGTAGACGTCGTCCGCCCCCGACTTCCAACACGTCGAGGCCGACGTCCCGCTGACGTTGAACTCGCCGCCCGCCGAGAGACTCGCCGACGCCGCGGTAATCTCGTCGACGCTGACCGGCGTCACCAGCGTCACCGTCACCTCCCCGGCCTCGTGGTCGTACTCGACGCTCCCGTCAGTTCGTTCGACGAAGTAGTGTCCCCAGCCCCGGTAGTACTCGCTCTGGACTGTCACCTCGACGCGATGATTGTCGAGCGGATTCAGCCGGTCCGGAACCGAGGTGAGCGGGAACTTCCCGTCCTCGCCGTCCCTGGTGATGACCGCACTTGAGCCGAGCGCATCGCCCCCCGTGACCGTGACCGCGGGGAGCGTGAGCGTCCCGTTGCGGTAGTGAAACTCCGGCGGCGAAATCATCTTCCCGCCCCCGTCACTGGCCCGCCAGACGCCCCCGCCCTGGTACGCGATCTGTGAGTCCTCCTTCTCGTAGATGACTGCACCGAGTGTGGTGTTCATCACGGTGAAGCTCCCGCCGCCGTCCGTGAGGTTGTAGACAGTGATGTTGAGTAGCCCTCTGTCCTCCTCGACCCTGTACTGTTCGTCGTTCTCGATGGGGAGTGTAACGCGCTGTGAATCCGCCTGTCCCAGCGCGACCAGTCCGGCCTTGGAGTCGAACTGCGTCAGCGTCTTCTCCGCGCGGTCGTCGGAGAGCTGGCTCTCTGTCCCGCCGATTGCGGTTGCACCGAGCAACACCACGCCGGTCGCGCTGACCATGACGAGCCCGACGACGAGTACGACGCCCAGCGCCTCGCTCTGGCTCCGTCTATCGAGTGCGAACGCTCCCGGACAGATTGTTCTCCCGACGGTAGCCATCTCGATAGTATATGTCGACCTGATGTATAAATCTACTGGCCAATATTTGATGAAAATTAGATTTGATAATAGTAAACGTTATATTTTGGTTCAAAATTGGCGATTAAAACGGAGTATGGCATAGATATCGGAGTGGAGCCGGGCCGAGAGAGTTGACCAGTACTAAATTTTATAATCAGATGTTTGTACGTCAGTTGCCACTAGGTTTATCTGTGTTCTGGATAGTAGTTATGGCAATGAGCACGCATCCGGGGTTCCGTCGCCCGGGAGGGGCCGACGCCGTAGCGCTGTTGGGCCCGGCGGAACGAACAGGACGGGACGACAGGAGGACGCATGAATCGAGGTGACACGCCGGGGAGCACGGACGCGAGAGGTGTGACACCGCTCGTCGCTGTCGTGTTGATGCTGGCGCTCACTGTCACCATGGTCGCTATCGCGGTGCCGTTCGTCCTCACGTCGACGAACCAGGTCGGGAACTCACAACCAGACACCGAGTTCGCCTTCGCCTACAGCGAGGACGTCGACTTCGACGAGAAAGACAGTCTGGAAGTCAAGGGCAGTAGCGTCGGTGCCGACGGCCTTATCACCGTCGTGGTCGAGAGCGGCGAATCGGTCCCGGCGGGCCAGTTGAACCTCAGCGGGACCCTGAGCGAGGGCAACCTCGGGGACGGCGAGTTCGACGAGGACGAGGACGTCCTCATCGGTGCAGAGATCACCGTCTGGGCACAGAGGGGGGACAGGCTACAGGTCGTCTGGTCGGCCGAGAACGAGGACGAATCGGCAATCCTCGCCGATTTTACCGTCTACCCGGAGGAGTGACGAGTACGTTTCGGGAAGCCCACCGAGGGGCCCTGCTCGCCCGGGACGCAAAGAGAAACGGTTAACAGCCCCGAGCGATTCCGTCCGAGTGGGAACGCACGGCCGCAAATCTGACTCGCCGCCCGCTTGGGTGGCTCGGGATTGCGGTAGTGTCGACCGCCGACCGGCGAGAGTCGGGGCTTCGTCGGCCACCGACAGGTGGCCGGTCGGCGGTCGTGGCGCAATGAGGCGCCAGTAGACACGCTTTGCCGCTTCGTGGCGGTCTGTGCGTCCAATCGAGAAACCATGGCACGAATGCACACCCGCCGTCGCGGCTCGTCCGGTTCGGACAGGCCGGCGGCAGAGGACACACCGGAGTGGAGTGACGTCGACGCCGAGACAGTCGAGGAGCGCGTCGTCGAACTGGCCGAACAGGGACACGGCCCCAGCGAGATCGGAGTCGTACTCCGGGACGAGGGCATCCAGGGCACGCCGGTGCCCGACGTCAGGCTGGTGACGGGCAAGAAAGTCACCGAAATCCTGGAGGAGCACGACGCGACACCCGAAATCCCCCGGGACCTGTACGACCTGATGGACCGGGCAGTCCGGCTCCACGACCACATGCGGGAGAACCCGACCGACTACCAGAACAAGCGGGCGCTCCAGAACACCGAGTCGAAAATCCGTCGCCTGGTGGACTACTACCGCGGCGAGGAACTCGACGAGGAGTTCACCTACAGCCCCGACAGGGCGAGGGACCTGCTTTAGATGTCGGCAACCGGCCGCCCCGGCGCGGATGCGCCCGATGCGAGCGACGTTGCTACCCGCCTGCGCGACGCCGGCTTCGTCCGACTCGTCGCCGGCGCGAGTGGCGACGCCGTCGCGGCGGCCGGCCTGCTCGCCAGCGCGCTCGGAAGCCTCGACGTCCCGTACCAGTCGTCAGTGGTCCCCCTCCCCGAACCGGCCGACAGGGCGACCGACGACGACGTGACGGTCGCCCTCGGCCGGCCCTCGGCGGATGCCGACCTGACAGTCGGGACGGGTTCAACGCCGGCGAGTCGGACCGCGTTCGATGTCGCCTCGCGACTCGCGGTGCCGGATGCCGAACTCGCGCTCGCCGGCACCTGTGCGGCCGGCGTGCATCCGGGCGAGGAACTGCTCGCCGCTGGCTCTGAGCGCGGTATCGAGCGCCGCCCGGGCGTCGGCATCCCGACGTCGAACCCGGTGGCCGGACTCGCACACTCGACGCTCGTTCACGCGGCGTTCTCGGGGTCAGTCGAGGACGCGGCCGACGCCATCGGGCGACTCGACGTCCCCGACGCGCTCGCCGACGACGACTGGCGGCGCGTGGCCTCGCTGGTCGCGTTTACCGTTACAGAGGAGGGGACCCCCCGGGGTGCAACCCGGGTCGAAGGGTTCCTCCGACCGCTCGCGAGTCCGGGAAGTCGGTTCGAGACGGTCGAGGGCTACGGTGATGTCCTCGACGCGGTGGCACACGAACGGCCCGGTCTCGCGGTCCCGCTCGCGCTCGGCGCACTCGAGCGCGAGACCGCACTGGACGCCTGGCGACGCCACGCCAGCCGCGCGCACGAAGCCGTCCGGGCGGCGTCAGCCGGCAGATACGACGGGCTCTTCGTCGCCCGCTGCGGGGCGGATGCGCCGCTCGGGACGGTCGCACGGCTCGTCCGGGACTACCGCTCGCCGGAACCGCTCGTCCTCGTCGTGACCGACGGGGCGGCGTGCGTGGCGGCGACGGACGACTCGCCGGCCGCGTCGCACCACGTCGGTTCGATGGTCGCTGAGGCGGCGACCAGTGTCGGCGGCGACGGGACGGGGACCGCCACCCGCGCTCGCGCCAGGTTCGACGTCGAACCGACGGAGTTCGTCGTGGCTCTCAGGGAGGTACTATGACCGGGAGCGAGGACCGGGAGTGTGACCCGCGCCACGCCCGCATCGAGACGACCTGTGACGACCCGGAGACGGCACGGCTCGTCTCCCGGGCGATCACACCGGACAACACGGCTGAGATGACGACGCGCGTCGAGGGCGACCGCATCGTGACGGAGATAACCCGGGAGACGACCGGCGGCCTGCAGTCCACGGTCGACGATTACGTCGTCAATCTCGGGGTGGCAGTACAGCTCGCAAACCAGGACGGGGAGCCGTCCACGACCACCACAACCGAAACATGAGCGAACGTTCAGTCTCACGACAGAAACAGCAGAAACGCTGGTACACCGTGCTCGCCCCAGAGCAGTTCGACCGGGCGGAGCTCGGGCAGACGCCAGCGGACGAACCGGACAAGGCACTCGGCCGAAACATCGAGACGACGCTGGGTGACCTTCGAAACGACGCCAGCAACAACAATACGAAGCTGACCTTCAAGATCACGGAGGTCGCAAGCGACACCGCCTACACCGAGTTCATCAAGCACGAACTCACGCGCGACTACATGCACAGCCTCGTTCGCCGCGGCTCCTCGAAGATCGAGGCGTACGTGACGGTGCTGACGACCGACGACTACCGCGTGCAGATTCAGCCGGTCGCGCTGACGACGAAGTCGGCTGACGAGAGCCAGGAGAAGGCGATCCGCCGGGAGATGATCGACCTCGTCGAGGAGGCAGCCGCCGACCGGACGTTCGAGGACCTCGTCGACCGCGTCGTCGGCGGCGACCTCTCGTCGGCAATCTACAACGAGGCCAAGACGATCTACCCGCTCCGCCGCGTCGAAGTACAGAAGATGACGCTGGAAGCGCGACCCGAGGAGGTCGCCGTCGAAGAGGAAACCAGCGTCGACGTCGAATAACGATCCGCGATTCCTTCTCATCACGTCGATGGGGTTTCAGCGACGGCAATGCGTCGCGTTTACGTGTCGGAATGATTGCCGTCGTTCCGCTAGGTTTAGGGTGACGCCACTCCCAGCGTGAAGCGATGACAGGGGCCCCAGACCTTGCAGACCGCATCGAAGCGGGCGAACTACGGCTCTACGAACTCGAAGACCACGCGGATGCGGAGACGGCCACAGAGGCACGCCGGCTGTTCCTGGAACGCGAGACTGGCGTCGACCTGTCGACCAGCGGCGCGTACAGTTTCGACGCCGCGGCGGCGGAGGCCAACGTCGAGAACATGGTCGGTGCCACGCAGATTCCGCTCGGGGTCGCGGGACCGGTCACGGTCCACGGCGGTGCGGCCGACGGGGAGTTCTACCTGCCGCTCGCGACCACGGAGGGGGCGCTGGTCGCGAGTGTCAACCGCGGCCTCTCGGCCATCGACGACTCCGGGGGTGCAACCGCGCGGGTCACCGACTCGGGGATGACCCGTGCGCCGGTCTTTC
>PXQO01000011.1 GCA_003021285.1 Halobacteriales archaeon QH_2_65_14
ACGACGTAAGGACCGCAGGCCCCAGGCCGAGGACCGCAACGAGTCGCGGGAGTTCAGCAAGCCGGGGCTTTCATGCTGTTTACAACTCCAGTATTGCTTGTCTGAATACTACCGGAGCGTGTTGCCACCGAGACATGAAGGGCCGAGCGAGGAGCGCTCCACAACCACTATATCCGGGACGAACCTGCTACCGACAATGACCGACTGGACGGAGACGTACCGGCCGTCGTCGCTCGCGGAGCTACGGGGTAACGACACGGCCCGCGACGAGTTGCGCGAGTGGGCCGATACGTGGGAGGACCACCGCGAGGCAGTCATCCTGTACGGCCCGCCTGGGGTCGGAAAGACCTCCGCGGCACACGCACTGGCGGCCGACGAGGGATGGCCGACCATCGAGTTGAACGCCTCGGATTCGCGCACCAAAGACGTCATCGAGCGGGTCGCCGGCGAGGCCGCAAAGAGCGGGACGCTCGCGGGCGGCGGGAGCGGTCAGCGGCTGGTCATCCTCGACGAGGCTGACAACATCCACGGCAACGTCGACCGCGGGGGGTCCCGCGCCGTGACGGACCTCGTCAAGGAGGCCGGCCAGCCGATGGTGCTCATCGCCAACGACTACTACGAGATGTCCAACGCCCTCCGGCGCGCCTGCCAGGACGTCGAGTTCCGGAGCGTCTCGAAACGCTCAATCCTGCCGGTGTTGCGCGACATCTGTCGCAAGGAGGGCATCGAGTACGAGGACGAGGCGCTCGAATCCATCGCGGAGACCAACAGCGGCGACCTGCGGGGTGCGATCAACGACCTCCAGGCGCTCGCCGAGGGACGCGACCGCCTCCGGGCAGAGGATGTCGTGACCGGCGAGCGCGACCGCACGACGGGCATCTTCGACTACCTCGATACCGTCATCAAGGAGGCCGGTGCCCAGGAGGCCCTGGAGGCGAGTTACGACGTCGACGAGACGCCCGACGACCTCATCAACTGGATCGAAGACAACATGCCCAAGGACTATCACGGCGAGGAACTCGCGGTCGCCTACGGCTTTCTGGCGAACGCCGACCGATGGCTCGGGCGAGTCCGGGCAACACAGAACTACACATTCTGGCGATACGCGGCCGACAACATGACCGCCGGCGTGGCCGCCGCCCGCCGCGAACCCAAGGGCGGGTGGACGCGGTACGGCCCGCCGAGCTACTGGTCGAAGCTCGGTCGCTCGCGGGGAACGCGGGACAAGCGCGATTACATCGCCCGCAAAATCGCCGCGACCAACGGCGTCAGCATGAGCACCGCCCGCCGGGAGATCATGCCCCACCTTGCTATCATGACCCACCACTGCAAGAACCGCGAACTGACGGTGGCGATGGCGACAGCCTACGACCTCGACGCCGAACACGTCTCGTTTGTCACCGGAAGCGGCGAGGACACCAACAAGGTCCGGTCCATAGTCGAGGACGCACAGGAGTTGCGCGAGAAGCAGGCCGTCGAGGGGACCGAAGGAGCGTTCAAACCGGGGAGCACGGACGAGGAAGACCCGACCGCTGAGGGGAGCGACGCGGACCGCACTGGGGACGGGGACGATTCGGAGGCGACCGGAACGGAGGACGGACCGGCTGACGACGAGGGGAGCGACGGAGCCGACGGTGAGCCACCGGAGCAAGGGGACGGGAGGAGCGATGCGGAACGCGAGTCAGGGACGGAGATAGAAGACGAGGACGCGGGCGGGGAGGGGGACACCGGGGACGAGCAGGCAGGGCTGTCCGATTTTCTGTAGGATGTGGCAGTCTCACTCGTCACGAACTGGTCGCGGTATCAGTCGTCGTCGCCAGTCGTGACACGCTCGGGCGGCCGGCCGCCGGAGCCGCCGTCGCCCGCTCGGACGTAGGCCACCGTCGTCGCGACGACGAGCGAGGCGAAGATGAGCTGTGCGGCGACCTGGTGCATCATCGAGGCGGTCAGGCCGAAGTTGAGGACGGTATTCGCTCCGAAGAGAATCTGGACGGGCAGGAGGACGACCGCGAGAGTCGTCGCGTATTTCAACAGCCTGTCGTGGTCGTAGCGCCAGGCGACGGCCGCAGCACCGAGGATCATGAACCCGACGATCATCGCGACGAGGCGGTGGAACCACTCGACGAAACTCGGCCAGTTGGCCGGGAACAGCCCCAGCCACCCGTCACAGAAGGGCCACCGACCCTCGCAGGCCAGCCCCGCACCGATCTTGCCGGTGTACACGCCCAGGAGGATCAGCAGGAACGTGCTCACGGTCGTGACCGCCAGGTAGTGGCGAAAGGTGACGCGCATACCTGACTCTTGGCGTGCGCGTATTTGAAAGGCTTCATTCTTCCCGGCGGCTGAGAACCGCCTTGGTCCATTCTTCCCGACGACTGGGACAGTCACTTCTCTCGAAGGAATTTTTCCGCCCGTCGTCGCCGGGATTTCGACGGTTGACGAACACATCTTCGCTGACCTTTTTGTGTCCCCTCGTCGATACACGGGCATGGGATTGGACGAGGACGCACTGGAGTACCACCGGAGCGAGCCGCCCGGCAAGATAGCGATATCGACGACGAAACCGACGAACACACAGCGGGACCTGAGCCTGGCGTACTCGCCGGGCGTCGCCGCGCCGTGTCGCGAGATTGACAAGGACCCGGAGGCTGCCTACCAGTACACGGCGAAGGGGAACCTGGTCGGCGTCGTCTCGAATGGCTCCGCGACGCTCGGGCTGGGCGACATCGGCCCGCAGGCCAGCAAGCCGGTGATGGAGGGCAAGGGTGTCCTGTTCAAGCGGTTCGCCGACATCGACGTGTTCGACGTCGAACTCGACCACGACTCGCCGGCGGAGATGATCCGCTCCATTCGGGCCATGGAACCGACCTTCGGCGGCATCAACCTGGAGGACATCAAGGCCCCGGAGTGTTTCGAAATCGAGGAGACACTGCGCGAGGAGATGGACATTCCGGTCTTCCACGACGATCAGCACGGCACCGCAATCATCTCGGGTGCGGCCCTGGTGAACGCGGTCGACATCGTCGGCAAGGACATCGAGGACCTGGACATTGTCTTCTCCGGGGCGGGAGCGAGCGCCATCGCCAGCGCGCGCTTTTATGTCTCGCTGGGTGCCGACAGGGAGCGCATCACGATGTGCGATTCCAGCGGCATTATCACCCGGGAGCGTGCCGAGGCGGGCGACGTCAACGAGTTCAAACGGGAGTTCGCCCGGGACGTGCCCGAGGGTGGCCTGGCGGACGCGATGGAGCGGGCGGACGTGTTCGTCGGCCTGTCGGTCGGGGGCATCGTCGACGAGGAGATGGTTCGGTCGATGGCCGACAATCCGATCATCTTCGCGATGGCCAATCCCGACCCCGAAATCGGCTACCACGAGGCCAAGGAGGCCCGCGACGACACCGTCATCGTCGCGACCGGCCGGTCGGACTACCCCAACCAGGTGAACAACGTCCTCGGGTTCCCCTTTATCTTCCGTGGGGCGCTCGACGCGCGCGCGACCGAGATAAACGAGGGGATGAAAGTCGCCGCCGCACAGGCGCTGGCGGACCTCGCACGCGAGGACGTTCCCGACGGGGTCGTCAAGGCCTACGGCGACGAGCGGTTGCAGTTCGGCCCCGAGTACATCATCCCGAAACCGCTCGACCCGCGCGTGCTGTTCGAGCTTGCCCCGGCGGTGGCCCAGGCGGCCATCGAGAGCGGGGCCTCGCGGCGCGAAATCGACCCGGAGAAACACACCGAGCGACTGGAGGCGCGACTCGGTAAGTCCCGCGAGATGATGCGCGTCGTCCTGAACAAGGCCAAAAGCGCCCCCAAGCGTCTCGTGCTCGCGGAGGGGGGCGACGAGAAGATGATCCGCGCGGCCCACCAGATCGCAGACCAGGGCATCGCCGAACCCATCCTCATCGGCGACCAGAGCGAGATATGGGAGACGATGGAGAAACTCGGGTTGAGTTTCGACCCGGAGATCGTCGACCCCGACAGGGACAACCTCGCTCCGTACGCCGACAGGCTGTACGAACTCCGCAAGCGCAAGGGCGTCACGCGTCGCGAGGCCGAGGAACTCATCGAGGACGGCAACTACCTCGGGAGCGTGATGGTCGAGATGGGCGACGCGCACGCCATGCTGACGGGCCTGATGCACCACTACCCCTCCGCGCTCCGGCCGCCGCTGCGAATCATCGGGACCGCCGACGACGCCGAGTACGCCGCCGGCGTCTACATGCTGACGTTCAAGAACCGCGTCGTGTTCTGTGCCGACGCCACGGTCAACCAGGACCCCGACGAGGACGTCCTCGCCGAGGGGACCCGCCACACCGCCGAACTCGCGCGGCGGTTCAACGTCGAGCCCCGCGCCGCACTCCTCTCGTACTCGGACTTCGGCAGTGTCGACAACGAGGGAACCCGCAAGGTCCGGGACGCCGCCCGGGAACTGCGAGGCGACCCGACAGTCGACTTCCCGGTCGACGGCGAGATGCAGGCCGACACGGCGCTCGTCGAAGACATCCTCACCGGGAACTACGCGTTTTCGGACCTCGATGACCCCGCGAACGTACTCGTGTTCCCGAACCTTGAAGCCGGTAACATCGGCTACAAACTCCTCCAGCGACTCGGCGGCGCGGAGGCCATCGGCCCGATGCTCGTCGGCATGGACAAACCGGTTCACGTCCTCCAGCGCGGCGACGAAGTCAAGGACATCGTCAACCTCGCCGGGGTGGCGGTCGTCGACGCCCAGAATCAGTAGCCAGCGGCGAAGACGACCCCTGACCCCGGTAACGGGCCCGAAAGACAGTTTCCGCGTCAGCCGCTCTGTCGCCTCCCCGAGCTATCTTAGGGCGGTTGACGCACTCATTGACCACCGGGATATTCTCACCCGACCACATGATTTTACGCCTGCTGTGTCATATAGACGCCTATGACCTTCGGTACAACATGGCACAACATACTCGAAAACGTCGAAGAACTCCCTTCGGACGCGACCTTCATCACCCCACTCTCAAGGAAGGCGTTCGGCGTGACCGATGTTCAGGAACACCGCGTGCTGATTCAGTACCGCGACGACGACGAGACGATTCCACTTCAGAAAGACCAGTTCGAGACGCTACACCGTCGTATCCAAGACGCACATGGCGAGTTCGACCTTGACCGACTGCCCTCGGACGCCGAACCCTACGCGACCGTGTTGTCCCTACACCCACGCTTCGAGGTCGACGACCGCGAGGAGACGCTGACGGAGAGTGAGACGCCGACAGGCTCGCCGTTGGTAGACGCGACCGAAGACACCGACGACGGCGGCGAAGAACGTGAGGAACCCGATGTGGCTGTCTACAGTGACGCTCTACTACTGATTGACGCCCTCGAACGCCATGACGTGACCACGCTCGAAGATACCGAGACACCCGCGCTCGTCAACCTCTACACTCTGTTGTCTGACGTGCAACGGAACGCGAACGACCTACGGAAAGATATTCGCGGTGTGCTTCTCGACAGGCTTCACCACGACCAGCCGGTGAGTGGGCAATTCGGGTCTGTCCAACGGACGAGTCGTCGGAATCGTTCACTCAAAGACGACGAGATAGTGTTGAACGCCTTCGAGGCCGCCGGGATTGACCGAGAACGGTTGACTACCGTGGACTCGAGCAAGGTAGACGACGCCCTCGACGTGACCGAACTATCCGAAAGCGACGTGTACGAAATCGAGGAAAGCGAGTACGTGCGGAAGGCCGATGTAGACGAAGACGAGAAAGAAACGCGCCTTCAGGGACTCAAGGATAGACTGGCCGAAACAGAGGGTGAGGAAGCCGACGAACTACATGAGGAAATCGAGGAACTCGAAGATAGGATTGACGACCTGACCGAGTTCCGAAGCGGGCGGTCATTCCACGAG
>PXQO01000012.1 GCA_003021285.1 Halobacteriales archaeon QH_2_65_14
GGTCGGCGTGTGCGAGGAGCGTCCGGTAGCCGTCGAGAACCGCCGGATGGCCGCGGGCCCGCGCCTCGACGAGTTCGAACAGGTTGCCGCCCCTGATGGCCTGGCGAACGCGGCGTATCTCGCCGAAGGAGACCGCAAGATTGTGCTCCGCGAGGAGACGGTGGCGCTCGGTGTCGTTGCTCTCGGCCACGTCCTCGGGCGTGTGCTCCGTACAGACGCGACACTCGCAGGGGAAGTACGCGAGGTCCGCCAGGTGTTCGGTCCCCCGGACGGTCAGGTACCGGTCGTCGCGGGCGTACAGGGCGTAGGCCGCCGAGTCGAACAGGTCACAGCCCAGCACAGCGGCGAGCGCGAAGGTCATGGGGTGGCCGGCCCCGAACAGGTGAACGGGGGCGTTCTCTTCGAGACCGCGCTTGCTGGCGGCCACGACGTCGACGAGGTCAGCAAACCGGTAGTCGTTCATCAGCGGCACCACCGCGCCGATGGGGAACACGTCGAGACCGACCTCGTAGGCCTCGCGTGCGGCCCGTTCGCGGAGGTCGGGGTACGTCGACCCCTGGATGGGGGCGGTGACGAGCATCTCGCCGGTGTCGACGCCAGCCGCGGTTTCGAGGCGCTCCAGGGTGGTCTCCCACTCGGATTCGGCCTGTTCGCGCGAGGCGTCCGGCGGCGTCGGGATGTCGACCGGCGTGGCGACGTCCGAGCCGATCTCGCGCTGGAACGCCAGGATTTCGGGGGTCGTCACGTCGATGTCGCCGTACTCCGCGAGCTGGAACGACCCCGAGTCGGTCATGATCGCCCCGGAGAACCCGAGGAGTTCGTGCAACCCCTCGGCCAGCGCCGGCTCCCGGAGTTCGTCGCTGCCGTGGATGACGTAGCTGTTCGTGATGAGCATCTCGGCACCGTACTCGGATTCCATCCGTGCCGGCTGGAGGGTCTGGACGTGCGGGTTGACGACCGGGAGCAACGCCGGCGTCTCGACGGTCACGCCCGCACGTGGGACGGTCAACTCCCCGAGTCGCCCCGCGCCGTCGTACCCGCGAACCTCGAAGCTGTTCCGCATTACTCCCCCGTCGGGCGGCGCGGGCGGTAAGGGTTGTGTTACGAACCGCCCGGGTGGTCCTCGGTCCGCTATGGCTCAGCGGTCGCCGTCCGTCTCGAAGGCGGCGTAGTAGAGAACGGCGAACGCCGACCGGCCGTCGCGGAACTCGTCGTCCCGAACGGCCTCCACGAGGTCGTCGAACGTCGCCGTGGTCACCTCGATGGACTCGTCGGCGTCGAGGTGCTGATCGCCGGCCCGCTCGCAGTCGTAGGCCGCGTAGTAGTGAAAAACGGCGTCCGAGAAGCCGTTTGCGGGTTCGACTGTCGTGAGGTGCTCGGCGTGCTCGGTCGCGTAGCCGGTCTCCTCGCGGAGTTCGCGGAAGACGGCGTCCTCGGGTGATTCGCCGTCTTCGAGGTTGCCGGCGGGTAGCCCCCGGTTTCGCCGCCGGACCGCGTGTCGCCACTCCTCGATGACGACGACGCGACTGTCCGCAGTGAACGGCAACACGACGACGCTCTCCGCTTCCGAGAGGTAGTCGAACTCGGTTTCAGTTCCGTCGGGGAGCGCCACCGACTCGTTGACGATGTCGAACCCGTCGCACCTGTAGGCGACGGTTCGCTCCAGCGTCTCCCAGGAGAGGTCCATATCTCCCGTCCGTTCCTGGTGCCCAAAAGCGTATGGTGTCCTCGGACGTTCGGAGCGTTCCTCCGCTCACGCGTCTGGTGAAACAGTTTCCCGAACTCGCAAGCAAGTGTGTTGTTCACGATGTGCAACGAGGGCTCGCTACTGCTCCTCGTCGGGCGGACGGGCGACGACGCCGACGAGTTTGCTGACGACCAGTACCGGCAGATCGCCGGGTGTCGTGATGTACTGGTCGGCGGCTACCATTGCGAGTGCCACGCCGAGCAGAGCAACTCCGACGAGATTGCCGCCCAAGAGAAGCCCCGCGCCGGCAAACGCGGGCGGAATCGCAACCATGAGCACCGTCACTGACCCGAGCATCTCCAGGATACCCCACGACATTGGCTCCTTTTACTGGCGCTACGAACAAAAACTACGCGACTACGAGCGGTCCGGTCGTCAACGCCCGAACAGTTCCCTCAACAAGGATTTCAACAGAGGCCCGACATTCACTCCTCGTAGGAGAGGGCCGCGACGCGGCCGTCACCGTAGAGAGCGACGACGTCGTCGCGGCCGTTGCCCTGCAGGTCGACCGCCTTCGGCGGCGTGTACAGGTCGCCGTCCAGGCTCTCCTCGTGTCTGATGGTACCGTTCTCGGGGTCGAGGAGTCCGACCGTCCCGTCGTGGCTGGCAAAGACGACGTCCGCGGCGTCCGAACCGGTAACGTTGCCCACTGTCGGCTCTACGGCCGGTCCCTCGCTGTCCAGCGCGTCCTGCGTCCAGGCAACGGACCCGTCGGCCGGGTCGAGCGCATTCACGGTTCCGTTCCGGGCGCTACTGTAGACGTACTGCCCGTCGAACGCGCCAACGACGCCCCTGTAGGCGGCCGACACAGACCACCGGATGTCGCCGGTCGGCGGGTCGAGTAACAGCACCTCACCACCCCACGTCGAGACGACCACCCCCCGGCCGTCCTCGCGGTCGATCAGCCGCCACTCCCTGCCGCCGTCACCGAGTTCCGTCTCCCAGACGACGCTCCCCTCGTGGTCGAATGCGGTCACCCGTCCGGGATTTCTGCCGGTGACGACGAGCATCTCCTGGTGGCCGTCACCGTCCAGGTCGACGACGAGCGGCGCGGGGTAGACAGTCGCCCCGAGTGCTTCCGACCAGCGGGTCGAGCCGTCCCCCTCCGTGACGTGTATCGTCCCGCTGTTGTCGACCGTGGCCAGCAGGCGCTCCCCGCCGACCGGGTCCTCGAACACTACCGGTGCGCTGTACGGGACGGTTTCGATGAGCGGTTGCTGGAAGGCGACGTCGCCGGAGCGCGCGTCGAACGCCAGCACGCCGGCGTCTTTCGTCCCGACGAGCAGTTCCGGGTCCCCGTCGCCGTCGACGTCGCCGGTGTACACGTCGCCGATGCCGTGGGGGTCACACTCCATCTCGCGGTCGTCCCGCCAGCGGACCTCGCCCCGCCCGTCGAGCGCAACCATCCCGCACCCGTCGGTGCCCGGCATGTCGTTGAGGGGGATGCCGATGACTGTCCCGTCCCCCGTCGAAACGACGCCGATCTCGTGGTGGTTCTGGCCGTACTCGGTCCGGGTGTCGCTGACCCACCGCGCCTCCAGCGGTGTGGACGAACCGGTCAGCGCGCTCGGACAGCCAGCAAGCGAAGCGACCCCTCCTCCCCCGAGCGTCGCCAGCACCCGTCGCCGGGTCACGTTCGGCGTCTCTGCCGTGGTCGTGCCCGCCGTCTCCGCCGGGGACTCGCGCGTGTCTGCACTCGAACCTCCATGCGTCGAAGGGGCGGCGGGATGGACGTCGTCTCGGGAGAGGGAACTGTCCGGCACTGGCTCGTCTTGTCACCCGACGTATTCAGGGCTTTTGAAAGAATGTGCTCAGCGCCCACGACCGTCCCTGTGCTCGCGCGGCCTATCTCGTCCTCGCAGGCTCACACCGTGCCGTCCTCGTTTGCTCACGCGTCGTCTATCTCGTCGTCCCAGTGGGCACAGCGCGTCTCCCCGTCGACCTGGCCCGTAGTCTCCGACATTCCCCCTGCCCCGGTCCTGCCGGCGGGCCGCACTAATCCGGTCCCGGTCCAGCCTCCTGCACGCACAGCGAATCGGACGGGTAGCCGATACGCGACAGCGCAGTCCTGCGTTCCTCGTCGGTCAACCGGTACGGTTCGAGTTCCGCCTCCAGCGAGCCGAGGTTCTCGCGCCGCGTCTGGTGTGCGTCGAGGAAGTCGGCAATCTTCTCCGCCGCGAGTTCCTTGAGTTCGCCGCTGAGCAGGGTGCCGTCCCGGTACTCCCGGGCGAGTCGCTCGACTTCCTCGTCGCGTTTTTCGAAGAAGTAGTACAGGAACTGGTAGGGAACGTCAACGTCGGGGTTCCCGCCTTCCCTGCGGTGCTGTTCGACGCTGGTCTGCCCGCCAGAATAGGCGTGAGTCAGTATCTTCTCGCGGACCGTCTCGCGGTCGTCCGACAGCAGGATAGTCGGCGCGTCGTCCGAGGTACTCATCTTGCCCGGCCCCGAGAGGTTCGGGAGGAACTTCGAGAGCAAGGCCCCGGGTTTCTCGACGTCGTACCGGTTTTTGCCGGCGACGTCCCGACAGATGCGGACGTGGGGGTCCTGGTCGACCGCGATGGGAATCAGCGTCGGGTGGCGGCCCTCGACGAGTTGTGGCAACAGCAGGTGCGTCGCCTGCACGGCCGGGTAATGCGAGAGTCCGACGTTCTCCGGGTCGCCGTAGGTGGCGTCGACGGTCGACTGGGTTATCTCCCTGGAGAGAACGTTTGCGACGGGATAGACGACGTCCGCGTCGGCCGTATCGACGACGATGCGGGTCCGGTCGGGGTCGAAGCCGACCGCGAGCAGGTCGCGGAGGTTCTCGCGGGTGTGGCTGTGTATCTCCGCCGGCGACTGGTCTTTCAGGAGGTACTTCTCGTCGTCCGACACCGGGATGTGGACGACGGTTCCGGTTCGTTCCTGCAGGTACTTGGCGAAGTAGAACGGGAAGATGTGGCCGATGTGCATCGGTCCCGAGGGGCCCCGTCCGGTCACGATGGAATGGGGCCGGCCCGCGTTCGCGGCGTCGAGGAACCTGTCGACGTCACGATGGGCGTAGAACACCCGCCGCTTTACGAGCGGGTGAACCGGGTCGGGAAAGCGCGCAATCTGTTCTGAACTCAGTTCGTCCGCGCCGAAGGTCTCCAGGAGTCGGTCGTAATCGACGTCGCCTTCGACGGTGTAGGGCGTGACTGTGAAATCCTGTTGTGCTGGCATCGTTGATGGTGTCGTCAGTGCTCACTTGTGGGCGATACGCGCGAGAAAGCGAGTGAGCACCGCGGTCGAGGGGAGCGGGCGAAGCCCCGGTCACCTCAACGCGCGATACTGTCCACTCCCCGGAAGAGCGGCCAGCGCCAGCGAACTGCGTCGGCGGGAGTGGACATCACGGCTACCTGCCAGTAGGGGCGGAGGTGAACTTAACGGTTGTCCTTTCCCCGGATACCCGGAGCGGGTTTCGCATCGTTTCCGGGATAGAGAATATGGAAAACGGTTAATATCAGTATACCAGTAGCTAGCCTATGAGACAGACCATCGACCCTCATCTGGAGTTCGACTGGAGGCCAGTGCTGTGGGGGGCATCCGTAGTGGTCCTTTTCGGGCTCGTGGTCAATTTAGTCTTTCTCAAACCGGCGTGGTTCATCCCGGCAACGTTGGTTGGAGGAGGGGTTGCGGGCGCGCGGAGCGGCTTCTACGGACAGTCGGCGAACAACGGTGCAATCGCCGTCTTGCTCGGCTCGGTCGTTCTGACGCCCATACTGACCTACACGAGGATCATGTCGTTGGGCATCGAGAGTCTCGGCGACAGCGTCTTCGTCTTCGTCGGCTGGGCTGGTGCGTGGCTGATTATCGTGATGATGATCCTGGTTCCACACGGCTATATCGGCGGCGTGCTCGTCGATTTCACCCGCCGAAAGGTCGGCGGCCCAATCGGCTACTGACCCTGATTCTGGCGGTTCTTTCCCACCACTGGTCTAGCTGGGACTCCCTAGAGAACCAGGAGAAATACGAGCAGTCCGAGCACCAGGAGGATCGTTCCGTAGATGACGATGCTGTTGACATCCTCCTCCGCCTGAAGGCGGGAGGAATCCCGAGCGGTGGGAGTTTCAGGTTTGACAGTGCCACCGAGCATCCGACC
>PXQO01000031.1 GCA_003021285.1 Halobacteriales archaeon QH_2_65_14
ACCGAAAGTTCTAACGTGGGTTCTTCCCTAGCCGTGTTCGATGAGCCAGCAACTGCCGGACGTGCAGGCGACCAGCCCGCCGAAGTCGTGGCCGACGAGAAACGCCTGTGGCGCGCCCCGACTCTCGACGAGTCCGCGGACGTCGGCGACGAGTTCGTCCATCCGGTAGCTGTCGACGCCCCGCGGTGCCGACGAGCGGTTGTACCCGCGCAGGTCCGGCGCGACGACGCGATACCCCGCCTCCGCCAGCGCCGAGAGCTGGTGACGCCACGCGTACCAGTACTCCGGGAATCCGTGGAGCAACACCACCAGCGGGGCCGTCCCCGTCGGATGGTCGACCGCGTCCGGGTTCGGCGGAACCGTCACGTAATGCAGCGTGACGCCGTTGACCCGGACGGTCTCGTTGCGCCACTCCGCCGGGTCGCTCGTGCTCTCGGTCCATCTGTCCGGATCAGAATCACGGTCGGTCATCGGTTGCTCCCCGGCGTCGGTCTGTCCGGAACTCCCGCGAGAGTGGGAGCCGTTTGTCGCTTTCGTCTGCCACCGACAGCCCGTCTCGCCGAGTGATACGTCCTACGGTACCGCCGGAAAAAAAGCCGACGCCGGTCGCAGGGTCCGACCTGCTCGCCCGTCGTAGGGCCGACTGACCGGTTCCGACGTATCTGTTCTGCAACCTGTTCGTATTTCCATGGGAAAAATCAGTGGACCACCCGGAAACCTTTTGCACACGGTGACCTCTAGTGACTAGCGAATGAGTAGCTCCGAGCCTGCGACAGTGCTCGTCGTGGACGACGAGCCCGACGTGGCGGACGCGTACGCGGCCCAGCTCCAGAACGAGTTCATCGTCTCGACTGCCTACGGTGGCCAGGAAGCGCTCGACAAGATAGACGACTCCGTCAACGTCGTCCTGCTCGACCGCCGGATGCCGGGTATCTCCGGCGACGAGGTCCTCGAAAAGATACGGGACCGGGACCTGAAAACGCGGGTCGCGATGGTGACGGCAGTCGACCCGGACTTCGACATCATCGAGATGCCTTTCGACGATTACGTCATCAAACCGGTGTCGCGCGACGACCTGTTCGAGACGATAAATCGGTTGCTCACCTGCTCCGAGTACGAGGAGCGACTGCGCCGGTACTACGCGCTGACCGCGAAACATGCAACGCTCATCGCCAACAAACCGGAGTCAGAACTGACCAACAACGACGCCTTCAACCAGCTCAAAGAGGAAATCGAACGGATACGACAGGACCTGGACCAGACGATTGCCAACTTCGACGAGGACGATTTCGCCGCGGCGTTTCGCGATCTCGGGATGGCCGGCCCTCCCGAGGAGTAACGCTTTTCGCCAGCGACGCTCCCGTTTTCCGTCTATCGGCTTCTCCTGGACTCTCCGGACCGAAAGTTCTAACGTGGGTTCTTCCCTAGCCGTGTTCGATGAGCCAGCAACTGCCGGACGTGCAGGCGACCAGCCCGGACGTGACCGTGGGTCTCAACCGGGTCGGCGTGACGGGTGTCGAGAAACTCGTCGAGGTCGCTCGCCCGGAGAAACGCCCGCTCGTCTTCATGGCCGAGTTCGAGGTGTACGTCGACCTTCCGTCCTGGCGGAAAGGCGCGGACATGAGCCGCAACATGGAGGTCATCGACGAGACGCTCGAAGCCGCCGTCGACGAGCCGACCTATCGCATCCAGGACGTTCCCGGCGAGGCCGCACAACGACTGCTCGACAAACACGAGTACACGACCAGGGCCGAGGTGCGCATGGAAGCCGAGTACGTCGTCCGCGAGCAGACGCCCGTCTCGGACCGCGAGACACAGAGTGCGACGGACATCATCGCCGCGGCGACGGCGACCGAGGAGGGCACGCAGAAGACCATCGGTGCCCGGGTCACCGGGATGACTGTCTGTCCCTGCTCGCAGGGGATGTCCGAGGCCCGCGCCCGCGAGACGCTCCGGGACCTCGACGTCGACGATGAGGTCGTCGACGAGTTCCTCGACGAGGTGCCCCAGCCGGGACACTCCCAGCGCGGCCACGCGACGCTCACCATCGAGAGCGACGACGCCGACGTCGACATCAGGGACCTCGTCGACGTCGCCCGGGACGCGATGAGCGCGCGCATCTACAACCTCGCCAAGCGGCCAGACGAGGACCACATGACCTACGAGTCCCACCGCAACGCCAAGTTCGTCGAGGACTGCGTCCGCTCGCTGGCCGAAGGCGTCGTCGAGACGTTCCCCGACCTTCCCGACGACGCCGTCGTGACGATGAAACAGTCCAACGACGAGTCCATCCACCAGCACAACGCCCACGCCGAACGCGTCGCCGAGTTCACGACGCTCAAAAGCGAAGTCAACGGCGGCTGATTCGACAGCCGTCCCGCAGACTCTCCCAGTTCGGGACTGATTGTGGTTGTAATCACAACAACCACTATGAGCCGGTAACAGTGTGCCCGGAGCGTCTGTCGTTCTGCTTGAGACGCTCGCCCGGGTGGCCGGGCCGACGCCGCCCTCTCGTGTGAACCACGGGCAACTGCGGGTCGGACGTCAAAGGCGCAGTTCGCTCGCTTGCTCCCACTGTTCGGCGAACGACTCCTCGACGGCCGCCGAGAACTCCGCGTCCTTGAGGTTGATGAGTGCGAACGACTCCTCCCGGTTCAGCGGGTGTGGCACCTCGATGCAGATTTCGACGTGGTCGACGAGGACGAACGTGCTCGCGATGTCGTCGGTGACCCGGACCTCGAAGTGGTCGTAGTTCTGGAGGTGAGTCCGGTAGCGCTCGCCGACCTGTTCCGGGAGCGATTCGACGACCTGCGGGTGTTCGAGAAGCGACACCGCGACGCCCCGGTCCAGGGCGGCTTCGAGTTCGTTGGCGAGCCGCTCGCCGACCGTGTCCAGGTCGAACCGGGAGGTCGGCGTCGCGGCGACGAAGACGATGCGGTCGTCCGCCGCCGCGAGCCGCTCGACGAGCAGGTCGATGGTTTCCTCGCCGCCGAGCGCGGCCGTCCAGAACCCTTCGTCGACCGGTCCGGACGCCTCCAGTTGCTGTTCGAGTTCGCTCGCGATGCTCTCGAACTGCGACATCTCCTCTTCTAGCTCCGCGCGCTTGTCTTCGAGCAACCGGTCGAGTGCTGCCTCGGGTTCGACCGCGACGTACTTTTTCGGCCGGCTCGCGGTCTGACTCCTGACCAGGTTCTTCGTTTCGAGGCTGTTCAGGACGTCGTATATCCGGCCCATCGGGACGTCGCTCGTGCGCGACAACTCCTTGGCAGTTGTGGCTCCGGTCTCCAGTAACGACCGGTACGCGCGGGATTCGTACTCGGATAGTCCGAGGTCCCTGAGGCTTGCCATCACACACAGTCAGGTTCCCGATCCGTATAAACTCCTCGCACGTTTCATCGGAGCGGCGTGACGACGCCGCGAGCCGCTCACTCGCCGCCCGTCAGCACGGTTTCGAGCGACCCGGGGGAGTCGGCCCTGTCCGTCTCCCGTCCGTCGACCACGACGCGGGCCTCACCGTCCGGCAGGTCCCGCTGGGAGTTCGGGTCGAGTTCCCCGTCGTCGGCGAGTCGGGGGACGACGACCGTCTCGTGGTCGGCGAGCCGGAGTGCGCTCCGGTGGAGGTCGGTTCCCGGCGGCGTTCCGACCTCGATGACCTGTGGCTCCCGGAGTCTGGCGGCGACCGTCGCGTAGTGGGCCACCTCCACGCCCATCCGTTCGGCCGCGCCGGCGAACGCCGCGATGGCCTCGTGTGCCGCCTCGCGGTAGCGGTCGTCGCCGGTCAGAAGCGCCAGGTCCAGGAGGGCGTCCGCGAGTTCGACCGTCGTATCGAGGGGAAAGAGCGGACGGTCGAGCAGGCCGGCACCCTCGGCGGGACCGTCACGGAACGCGCCGCCGTCGGCCTGCAAGTGGTCGAGCGTCCAGTCGGCCACTGCCCGGACGGGGCCGGGTTCGCCCAGCACCGACCACGACGTCGTCAGTCCGGTCAATAGCCGCGCCTGGTCGACGAGCAGCCCCCGTTCCCCCACCTCGTCGCCGTCCCGATAGTGGGTCGCGCGTCCGTCCCCGTCGACCAGCGTCTCGCAGACGTGCTCGCGTGCCCCGCGGGCGTACCGTCGTGCGGTGTCGTCGTCGGTGTACGCGAAAAACGAAAGCAGCGCGTCGACGGCGAGGCCGTTGCGGTCAGCGAAGACCGTGGGGTCGAGTTCGGGCGGGTCGGCGTCCTCGCGCTCGGCCGGTTCGAGCCTGAAGTACTCCTCGTCGCCGCCCTGGCTGGCCCCGACCCCGTCGCCGGTCCACAGCGTCGTGGTGAGGTACTCGACCCCCCGGCGGGCGGCCCCGCGGTACGCTTCCTCCCCGGTGTAGCGGTACCCGTGGGCGAACGCCCGCACGATGGCGGCGTTCTCGTCGGCCAGTTTCTCCCGCCGGGCACCGCGCCAGTTCCGGTTTCGGCTGAACCGGTAGAACCCCCCATCGTACGTGTCCAGCAGGTGGGTCCGGATCGCCTCCAGCGTGCGGGTCGCCTGGTCGCGGGCCCGCACCAGCGCGAACTCGACCGTCCGGGGAAGCGGGAACTTCACGTCGGTACCCCATCCCCCGAACTCGTCGTCGTAGGTTGCGAGCAGTTGCTCGACCATGTGTTCCTCGACGCGCTCGTCGACGCTCCCGCCCGGCGGGTCCTCGCGTAGCGCTCGGGGAACCGAGCCCGCGGCGTCGCCCTTGCCGTCCCACGTCTTCCTGACGCTGTCGAGAATTCCCCGGAACCCGTCGATGCCGAGAAACGTCGCGCCGGTGAGTATCTCCCCCGAGGGCGTGAGAAACACCGTCGAGGGGAACCCGCCCATGTTGTACCGTTCGCGGACCCTGGGCTGTCGGTCGGCGTCGACGCGGACCGGGACGAATCCGTCGTTGACGCTCGCCGCGATGCGCGGCTCGGCGTACGTGGTGACGTCCATCTCCCGGCACTCGGCCGACCACCGGGTCACGAGCGCGAGCAGGACCGGCTTTCCAGTCCGGGCCGCGACGTCGAACGCCTCCTCGCCCCACTCGCGCCACTCGACTTTCGTTTCCTCCGCGCTCCCGTCCATACGCCCGTCTCGGGGTGCCCGGGTTAAAGATACCTCGCTCTCGGGGCCCGTCCCCACTGTGTAGACGGTGACGAAACAGGAAGCCCCGACCGCAACAAGCGAGGGTCGGGTAGGCCCGAGCGCGGTAGGTCGGGGTAGTTCACCATAAAGCCACCTCGCGGATCACTCTGTCCCGGAGCTGTTCGGCCTTCTGTTCGGTCGCTTCGGGGTCGTGCTGGTCTTGGACATACAGCGACTCGAAGAAATAAATCAGGTTCAAGAGCACGTAGCCCGGCCGTCGGTCCTCGAACCCGTCGGGGAGCGGACGGACCGACTCGTAGCCCTCGCGGAACCGTTCGGCTCGCTCGCCCAGTTCCGGGCCGAACGTCGGTATCACCGTCCGCCAGTAGTCGAACTCGCCGGGTGCCGCGATGGCGTGTTCGAAATCCACCAGACAGGCCACCTCGCCGTCCCGGACAGCGACGTGTTCCGGCGTCGCCCAGCCGTGACAACAGACCGGATCGCCCGCGCCAGCGAAGATATCGGGGTTGTCCTCCAGAAACTCGATTGCGGTGTCGGCGATGTCGCCGTGGCCGTACTCGACGAGCGTCGGGCGGTAGTGACGGACGAACTCGATGGCGGCGGCCTGCCGGTGGCCTCCGCCCACTGTTCGTCGGCGTCGAACTCGCCGTCCAGTGAGGGGGCGTCGGGGTGGAATTCGGCGACGTAGTAGTCCTCGTCGCAGTCCAGAACCTCGGGGACGGGAACCGTCGTCCGCTCGCCGAGGAAGGCGGTGACGTGTCCTTCCATCCCCGCACTGCCGGTCTCGCCGGTGTCGAACTTACAGACGGCGCGGCGACCGTCGACGGTCACCTCCCATACCTCGTGTGGCGGTACGTCGTGCATCCGGTCGAGGACGCTGTAGCTATCGAACGCTGCATCGAGTCTGTCTCGTAGTTCCGTTTTCATGGGTAGTGTGCCACGTGACGGCTGGCTACCGGTCGGAGAGACAGTGCCGCGGCTCCGACCGGAGAAAACACAGCTAGACGAATTCTGCCAATCGATAAAAACGTTACGACATTTCCCGACTGCTCCCCACGAGCGGCCGCCATCCGTTCGTGAGGGGAGACCGTTTCGAAAGAGTTAGGAAACTAAGATGTTTCCGTCTCATCTTGTGGACGAACATAACAGCCAGTACCCGGGGACGACGACAGCCTACCGGAGGGACGCACTTCTCGATACCTACGGCCAAATCGACATCGAACGGGACACGTTCACCGTACAGGCAGAGAAATACGAACACATGCAGACTGCCAAGGAAAACGACGCCATCGGCGGTGCCCGGGTACTCCTCGAGACCCCGGAGGAAACCGCTTCTCGGGAGGTCGTCGAGGAGGTCGGCCTGCCGGTCAATCTGGGGGAGCCACTCCAGATGTTCGACTGGGGGTTCGTCCCCGAATCCGGCGACTGCGAGCGGGTCGGCGGACTCTGGATTCACTTCGAGGGTGTCGTCGCCAGCGATGATACGACGATTACCGTCCAGGAGGCCGAACTCCTCGAAGCGGAGTGGTTCGACACCCCTCCGGCGAACGTCGACCCGCCTGCCGAGCCTATCGTCGAGGCGTTTTTCTCGGAGTAATCACTCAAAACCTGGCATAGCCACTTGGAAATCGGGGTAGGAATCCGGAACCTACCGCTCCTCGCTGTCCAGCACGCGAATCTGGTCGCCGCGTACCGTCACCGGAATCGGCACTGTCGCTTCATAGAGTTCGACGGTCACCTGGTCTTTACCTTCGTCGATGCGCTGGACCTGGGCCTTCTCGCCTTTGAACGGGCCGGCGATGAGTTCGACGATGTCGCCCTCGGCGATGCCCTCGACGTCGGGCGTCGGCGAGAGGAAGTGCTCGATTTCGGCCATCGAGGTCTGCCCCTGGACGACGCCACGGGCGTGGGGAATCTCGTCGAGGATGCGCTCGAACACGGACTCGCTGTCGGCCTCGACCATCACGTAGGAGGTGACAGAATCGGGCGCGAGCGCCGCGTGAATCTCCGCCTCCTCGCGGTTGATTATCATCTCGGCGACCGTCTGCTCCTGGCTTGCAGTCGTCTTGACTGCGTAGATTCCCATCACGGACCACCCGGGACGAAACTCATGAACGCGAAGATGGCGAAGCCGATGAAGCCGACGAGTAGTATCCCCAGCCCGGCGATTTTCGCCACCTGGCTGAACTCCTCCCAGGACGGCGTACTCGCCAGTTTGAGGACGCGAATGTACGAACTGAGGTCTGTTGGTGTGTTCATACGGGACAGTTTCCACTGCGTGCTTTTCTATTTATTGGTGTGCGATTCTCCGGATTACCTGCCGGAATCACGTGCGCATAGCTGGTCGAGCGCACCCGAAAAAACAGCGATAGAGAGCGTCGCGGACTTCTCTCAGGAGCGTCGATGGAGTGCGTACAGTCCGCCCACAGCGATAGCGACGAACACCACGACGAGGCCGAATCCGGCACCGTCTTCGTCGCCGGCACCATCACTCCCGCCATCCCCGGCAACCGCTTCGTCGGTATCGTCGTCCCCGTCGCTTTCAGTACTGTCCATCCCGTCCCCATCGTCACTGTCCTCCGATTCGTTCATCCCATCGTCCGATTCATTCATCTCACCGTCCGACTCGTCCATTCCATCGTCCGACTCGTCCATTCCGTCGTCCGACTCGTCCATTCCGTCGTCCGACTCGTCCGTTTCGTCGGTGACAGCCATCACGTCGAGTGGGTCCATCACGGGCCCACCGGCAGCGACGTACGGCCCGTCCGCCTGGCCGTCGGTGGCGGGGAAGTCGTAGGCTTCGTTGTCGTTCGTGTCCTGGTGAGCCATGGCGAACAGCGTGTCGTCGTCCTCGAGCGGTTCGTCGAGTGGGTCCATCACGGGCCCACCGGCAGCGACGTACGGCCCGTCCGCCTGGCCG
>PXQO01000032.1:0-5659 GCA_003021285.1 Halobacteriales archaeon QH_2_65_14
AAGTTGACGAGTTCAACCTTGTTGAACTGGTGGACGCGGGCGAGCCCGCGGGTTTCGGTGCCGTGTTCGCCGGCTTCGCGCCGGAAGTTCGCCGAGTAGGCCTGGTGTTTCAGCGGCAGGTCGTCCGCGAGCAGTATCTCGTCGCCGTACATGTTGGTGACCGACACTTCCGCCGTCGGGCAGAGCCAGAGGTCGTCGCCGTCGTAGGGTTCGTCGTTGCTCCCCCCAATGTGGTAGGCGTCCTCGCTGAACTTGGGAAGCTGGCTGGTGCCGGTCATCGAGTCGCTGTTGACCGGGATGGGCGGGAACACCTCGGTGTAGTCCTGCTCGCGGTGGACGTCGCGCATGAACTGGATGAGGGCGTGTTCCAGACGCGCGCCGTCACCCTTCAGGAAGTAGAACCCGCCGCCGGTGACCTTCGCGCCGCGCTCGAAGTCCAGGATTTCGAGCTGTTCGCCCAGGTCGTAGTGGGGGACGACCGTCTCGGGCAACTCGCGCATCCCGTCGAACCCCCACCGCCGTACCTCCACGTTGTCGGTTTCGTCCTCACCGGGCGGCACGTCATCCCCGGGAACGTTCGGGAGTTCGAGCAGGCGCGCTTCGAGTTGCGCGTCGAGTTCATCGGCGCGGTCCTCGATTTCCGCCAACTGTGCTTTCAGCTCCTGGGAGCGCTCGATGGCCTCCTGGGCCTCCTCGTCGTTGCCCTCGCGTTTGAGTTCGCCGATTCGGTTGCTGACCTGGTTTTGCTCGTGACGGAGGTCGTCGCCGCGGGATTTCAGCTCCCGCCACTCCTCGTCGAGTGCCAGTATCTCGTCGACGTCGACGTCCTCGGTCCCGCGCACGTCGAGTGCCTCGCGGACCACGTCGGGGTTCTCGCGAACGAACTGCCTCGGTAACATAGACGCTCGTTGACAGTGCCGTCGCAAAACCGTGTCGTTCTTCGGCGGCGAGGGGGTGACCCCCGGCTTTCACCTGCAGTTCGCACGTACGTGCCGGTATGCGGGAGGAACTCGCGGCCGCCACGCTGTTCCCACAGCGCGCCCTCCGAGTGCGAGAAAACCGGACGAAGTAAGATTTACTCGTCGAGTCGGTCGACGACCTCGCGGATGTCGGCTGCCTCCTCGATGGTCTCTTTGACCTTCTCGCGGCGGCGGACCTCGCCCGCGGAGGCGTCGTAGGCCCGGACGTACTCGGCCCGGGAGTGTTCGTCGAACGCGTGCCGGATAGCGAAGTAGCCGTCTGGAACGACGGCACCACAGACCTTGCACTTGATGCGTTCGTGTTCGGACGCCTGGTGAACCATCAGGTCCTCGACCTGGTCGAACGTCGCATTGTCGCCCTCGATTGCACACTCCCAGCGCGCCATTGCTAGGTCCGAGGAGACCCCCCGATAAAAAAGTGTCTTCGTGACGCCCGACGGTGGTCCGACAGCCGGTGGGTTCACGGGAGTTTGTGCACAGCAAAAAAGACACGTACGCGCCCCACCGACTGGGCACATGGATTACGAGACGCCACAGTTCTTCCGCGTCATGAAGTACGCGAGCGAGGCGGAGGGCGACGTCATCGACATGGTCAGTGGCAACCCCGACTGGGAGCCTCCGGAGGCACTGCGCGAGGGGCTTTACGAGTACGCCGACGTCGATTCCGGCCAGTTCCAGTACCCCCCGAGCGTCGGCCTGACCGCGTTGCGCGAGGAGATTGCGGCCCGGCGGGGCGTCGACCGCTCGCGGGTCATCGTCACGAACGGCGCGGGCGAGGCGAACCACCTCGCGATGAGCGGCGCGCTGGAGGCGATGGACGGCAACGAGATAATCATGGTCGATCCGGTCTACCCCTACTACGCCGGCCGGGCCGGCATGCTCGGCGCTGACAGGACGTACGTTCCGGTCGACGAAGACGGACACCTCGACGCCGGGACGGTCCGCGACCTGGCGAGCAAAGAGACGGCCGCCATCGTCGTCAACTCCCCGAACAACCCGATGGGCGTCACGTACGGCGGCGACACCATCGAGGAACTCGTCGACGTCGCCGAGGACTGCGACGCCGTGCTGGTGAGCGACGAGGTGTACGACCACTTCGACTACTCGGGGAAGTTCAGGTCCGCACTGTCGGTCGACTCGCCCAGCCGTATCGTCACCAACTCCTTCTCGAAGTCGATGGCGATCACGGGCTGGCGGGTCGGCTACGCCATCTTCCCGGACGCCGACCGGCCGGTCCCGTACGGCGACCTGGCCGACGCGGCACGCACCCGGCACATGCTGACGAACGTCGCCACCTCCCGGCCGGCCCAGGCGGCCGTCCTCCACGCGCTCGAACACACCGGGCCCGAGTACCACGAGGCCGCCCGCGACCGGATGGAAGAGCGCATCGACCACTTTACTACCGCGCTCGACGAGACCGGGGCCGAGTACACCGACCCCGAGGGGAGTTTCTACGTGATGGCCCGGTTCCCCGACGTCGGGGGGACGCTGGAGGACGTCAAGTGGCTCATCGACGAGGCCGGCGTCGCCGGCATGCCCGGTGAGGCCTTTGGGGAGTCCCGCGCCGACTGGATACGGTTCGCGCTCGTCTCGCCCCGCGTCGAGGAAGCCGCCCAGCGCCTCGACGAGTTCTTCGCAGAGGGCAACCCCCGGTGAGCCGTCTTCGAACCTTCGAGGAGCGCCGCGACCGCTGAATCGGGGTCGTGTCCTAGATCGGACGGCTCGGGGAACCGTCGTTTGCGTTCTCCCGGCGAGTTCACAGTTGCCGTTCGTCGGCTGTGTCACGTGCTAACACAGCTCACAAGAGTCTTTTATCGGGTGTAGTGTACAAGGCACCATGCCAGGACCAGCGTTTCTCGAAGGCGACCGCATCGACCTGCGAACGATAGAGGAGGAAGACATCGAGTTCCTCCAGGAGGGAGTCAACGATCCCTCCGTGTGGATACCCATCGGCAGAGTCGACCCGGTGAACCGCGCCCAGGAGGAGGAGTTCTTCGAGGAGGTGGTCTCCGAGCGCGACGCGGTCAACCTGCTCGTCACCGCCGACGACGCGCGGGCGGGGATAGTGACGCTCACTTCGAAGGGCGCCGAGGACGACGGTGCGGAACTGGGCTACTGGATCGCCAGCGAGCACCGCGAGCAGGGGTATGGCAGCGAGGCGGTCGAGCTGCTGACGGAGTACGGGTTCCGACAGCGCGCGCTCCACCGCGTCTCGGCACGCGTGTTCGATTTCAATGATGGCTCACGGGCGCTCCTGGAATCTCTCGGGTTCATCCACGAAGGTCGCCACCGCGAGGCCGTCTTCCTCGACGGCGAGTACCGGGACGTCCACTGGTACAGCGTGCTCGCAGACGAGTGGGACTAACACCGACGTTTGGACTGGCGGCGGTCACAGCTCCGCGACGGCGGCCTCTATCTCCTCGCGCGCAACGGGCGAAATCCAGTCCGCGGCCAGCCAGCGGTAAAACACGAGCACACCCCCGCCATCCAGCATCACAAGACCGACGGCTCCTCGACCGGGGGCAGAATCGACAGATGCTCGACCCAGGACTTATTGGGGCATACCCCATTCATTCAGTATGAGCATCACCCTCTACCGGCTGGAAGGCTGTCCGTACTGCGAACTCGTGGTCGACAAACTGGAGGAACTCGACGTCGAGTTCGAGAGCGTCTGGGTCGAGGGACTCCACTCGAAGCGCGACGAGGTAAAGCGGGTCTCCGGCCAGCGAGCGGTCCCCGTCGTCGTCGACGAGACCTACGGCGTCACGATGGCCGAATCCGACCGCATCGTCGAGTTTCTCGAAACCACCTACGGCGAGCAACGCGCCGCGGGCGAAGCGTAGCTTCCGCCCCTACTCGTCGAGCGCCTCGCTCGCCTCGTCCGAGAGTCGTGTGGGTTGAGACCGGGGTCGTCGACGGCCGGCGGGGTCAGCGGAAACGGTTTTGGGGACCCGGGCGTCAGTACGTATCCAGGTCGGTACCCAGCGAGCAGACGTACTCGCCGGAGGCGACCTGCGGGAGACGACGGGTTCGCCAGAAGATGCCGTCGGAGTCGGCGGTCACCTCGGATTTCATCGACCCGAAGACGTCGGTCACCTCGAACAGGGTCGTGTCCCGCGAGACGCGCTCGCCGAGTTCGACCCTGAAGTCGACGAGACCGCCCACCGGGGAGCCGTACTGTTCGAAGCCGGTCGCGCGGGTCTGGGGGTCGAGACGGACACCGCCGTCGAGAAAGTCGTAGTGTTTGAGGACGTTAAATACGCCTTCGACACCGATCTGGACGCTCCGCTCGTCGAGGCCGACCGAGCCGCCGAGTTCGGGGTCGATGGTCGGCACCCCCTCGTCGGGTGCCACGCGGGCGAGCTGGCCGTCGGGTCCCTTCTGGTCGAGGACGTACCGACAGCCGAAGGCCTTGGCGAGGTCGAGACACTCGTCGTGGAGCCGGTGGTGTGTGCCACAGCGGACGCGGACCTCGTTTATCATCCGCGAGGTCGACCCCTGATGGAGGTCCAGCACGAGGTCGGCCCGCGTCGCCGCGTCGAACGTCCGGGCGGCGATGCGCTCGGTCGAGGTGCCGCCCTCGTCGCCGGGATAGGCACGGTTGAGCTTGGTGTCGTCGATGGGATTGCGGTGCTCGCCCATGTGAAACCCGAAGTAGTTGGCGATACCGACGATGAGGATCGTCCCCGAGAGTTCGCCCGGGTCGAGCCGGGGGACGACCCGGCGGAGGACACCGATGCCGTTGAGTTCGTCGCCGTCACTCGCCGCCTGGATGTACAGGGTCCTGCCGTCGTCCGCACCGTTGATGACTGCCACAGGAAGCCCGACGGGAGCGCCGTCGCGCGCCTCGCCGATTTCCAGCCGACCGGTATCCATCTCGCCGGGATCGGCACGTGCCGTGCCCAGACTCGTCATTACTGGTACTGGATAGCCCACACCCTTTAGGCGTTCGGTCTGCTGTAAACTGTGGAAACTGCGCGACCGTGCTGATGGGCGAACAAGTCCCCGGAGAGAGTGCTTCGACCAGGACCTACCGTAGGAAGCCCCCGCTGTCTCGACTCGGGGGCACCGGAAGACTCGCTTCGCTCGTCTCCCGAGGTTCCGCTCGCTGTGCTTGCGGAACACTCGCTGCGCGCTTCCCTCGCGTTGCTCGGTCCAGTGCTTGGGTCGTCCGCCTTCGTCGAGACAGCGGCCCCTTCCAATCCCACCCGTGTCGGCTGGGTTATCAGGCTACGTGGGCGGAACAGGAAGGGGCTGACCGCTCGACCGTCCGGGACTCGCTACGCTCCTCCCTTCGGTCCGGTGCTTACTTCCTCCGGGACGGATCGACCGGTCAGGGGCTTCCATACGGGTGCTCGGATTGATTTCGGTAGCTGCTCATTCACCGTTGTCGTCGCTTCCTAAGTTAACGGTGCCCTTCTCCCGTTTGCCCCCTCGGTCACCCCGCCCGGGAGGCGAATCGGAGCTGCTGCCTATTTAAGCCCCCCATTAATGAGGTGTTGTATTTAAGCCCGCTATTTATCGGGGGCAATACATTAGTACGAGTACTGGGAAATCGAGGGTATGGGTCGTGGTAACTCGAAACAAAAACGGCGGGACTTTCTCAGGGCCGTGACAGCAGGTGGGGCAGTCGGGCTGGCCGGCTGCGTCGGTAGCACGGACGAGGAAGACGACGATGA
>PXQO01000032.1:5712-8098 GCA_003021285.1 Halobacteriales archaeon QH_2_65_14
CCAGTTGGGCGTGCTCGAACCGTTCACGGGCGACTTCAGCGACCTGGCCGAGGAGCGCAACCGGGGCGAGCGGCTGGGCATCCAGCAGGTCAACGAGAGCGACGCCTACGACTTCCAGATCGAGTACGAGGAGTACGACACGCAACTCAACTCCGAGGACGGCGTCCAGGTGGCCAACCAGGCCGTCCAGGAGTTCGGGGCTCAGTTCCTGACGGGGGCCATTTCGAGTTCGGTCGCGCTGGCAATCAACGAGGTGGCGGCCAACAATCAGGTGATCTACACGCCGGGGGCGGCCGCCGTCTCGATCACCGGGTCGAACTGCAACGAGTACGTGTTCCGCTTCGAAACCAACACCGCCCAGATTGCCGAGGTGATGACCCAGTGGATGGTCGAGGAGCTGGGCGACAGGGTCTACTACCAGATTGCCGACTACGCCTACGGCGAATCGGTGCTGGAGGAGGTCGACAGCCGGATGGCGGACCTCAGCGACAGCTACGAGCAGGTCGAGACGGCGCGCGCGGACCAGTCGGCCCAGGACTTCGAGGCGGCGATCACCCAGATTCAGAACAGCGCCGACGAGGCCGACGCAGTCGTCGTGGGGGCGACCGGCGGTCACCTCGTGCGGTTCCTGGTACAGGCGGCCGAGCGTGGACTCAACGAGGACATTACGGGGTCGTTTTTCGTTATCCGGGCGGGTGCCGGGCCGGCGGCCTACAACATCTACAGCGGGACGCGGTACGTCCCGTCGCTTGAGACCGGCGACAACCAGGCATTCGTCGAGGCCTACCAGAACGAGTACGACCAGTTGCCGGACAACTTCTCGCGGGTGGGCTACGAGTCGGTCAGGATGATCGCCAACGGGGTCCAGGATGCGGAGTCGCGCGACCCCGACGTGGTGAAGGACACGCTCCCGGGGATGAACCACGAGACGATCTTCGGGGACGTGTCGTTCCGGGAGTGTGACCACCAGGCGACCAACCCGGTCTGGATGGCACAGAACGTCCCCCCGGAGGGGGGCGAGGAGGGCGATCCCGCCGACGTGGACTTCCTCCTAGAACTCGCTGGCGACGAGGCGATCCCTGCCTGTGAAGAGTCCGGCTGCGAACTCTAAGACCGCCGCCCAGAGACTCAGATGCTCGCAGGAACCCTACAGCAGGTGGTGGACGTGCTGACGGTCGTGGCGATGGACGGACAGCGGCTGGTGTTCGACGCGGCGGTCGGCCCCTCGGGGCGTACTTCGCGGCGGCGATTGTCATGCCCCTCGGCGGCGGGACCGGCTTCTGGGTGGCGCTGGTCGTGGCCCCGTTGCTCGTCGGCACCGTCGGCGTCGCCATCGAACGGTTCACCATCCAGCCGCTGTACGGGCGGAACCCGCTGTATCACATCCTGCTGACGTTCGGGCTCGTCCTCGTCATCAACGACCTGATCTTTCTCATCTGGGGGCCGAGCGCGCGGCGAATCGCCCGCCCGGACGTCATCACCGGCTCCGTCGACCTGTTCGGAGCGTCGTTCAGCCGCTACTCGTTTTTCATCATCGTGTTCGGTGGCGCGCTCGCGTTCGCCGTCTGGGCGTTGCTGAAATACACCAGGTACGGGCTCATCATCCGGGCGGGCGCACAGGACCGCCGGATGGTCCGCAACCTCGGCATCGACATCGACCGCTACTACTCGCTCGTGTTCGGCATGGGTGCCGCCCTCGCCGCGGTCGCCGGCATCGTCTTCACCGCCGGCCGGGGCCAGGTCGTGCCCGGAATCGGGTTCCAGATCATCATCGCGGCGTTCGTCATCGTCGTGCTCGGCGGCCTCGGCAGTTTCAGGGGGGCCGTCGTCGGCGGACTCGGCGTCGGCATCCTCCAGGAGTCGATCATCCGACCCGGAGTTCCCGAGGTCGGCCTGCCGCTGGTGCCGGATAGCTGGCTTGCCCCCGTCAACGCGGTCCTGGGGATTCTCCCCCGCCTCGAAGGGATGGTCATTTTCGTGTTGATGATCGCGGTCCTGCTGATCCGCCCGCGGGGGCTCTTTGGCACCGAGTTCGAGGAGGAGGGCGGCGACCTGCTGGTCGGCGCGGGCGGTGGCGTGCTGTCGGACGACCTCCGGCTCAAATTCGGTATCGGGGCGGTCGCACTGCTTGCAGTGTTGCCCCTGACCTCGGGCTGGCTCCTCCCGGCGTTTCACGTCGAGAACACGATCATCCGCATTTTCATCTGGGGACTCTTTGCGCTCGCGCTGGATTTCGTGATGGGCTACACCGGCCTCGTCTCGCTGGGTCACGCCCTGTTCTGGGGTCTCGGGGCCTACGTCTCCGGGACGGTCCTGTTCAACGTCACCGAATCCGCGTTCGTCGCCGCGGCCATCGCGCTGGTCGTCGGCGGCCTCGCAGCCTGGG
>PXQO01000033.1 GCA_003021285.1 Halobacteriales archaeon QH_2_65_14
CTACGACGAGATGATCGACCCGGTGAACAACACGCGGCTGATGGGCACCGAAGTGGTGTCGTCGGCGGGCAACGCCGAGGAGAGCTGTGTGGGCGGGTTTGCGAACGACCACGAGACGTTCTCAATCGGTGCGAGCAACGAGAACGAGGAGATAGCAACGTTCTCGAGCGGAAGCAAGATAGACAAGGACGTCGGGCAGCCTGACTGGGAGACCGGCGCATGGGACGACGCTCCCGAGTGGTGGCCCCAGTCGTGGGTCGCGCCGCGGGTGGCCGCCCCGGGGGTGGACGTGTACAGTTCGGTGCCGGGTGACGGTTACGACGGAACGTACAGCGGAACGTCGATGGCGGCCCCGCACGTCGCCGGCTCGATTGCCCTGCTTCAGGCCGCAACCGACCAGGACGTCCCTGGACCGGAACTGCGCCAAGCCCTCGTCGAGACGGCGTGGAAGCCGGACGACTGGGACGAGAGTGACGCGCGCTGGCAGAACGACGACGTGTCGATGGACCAGCCGGGAATCGACTCGCGGTACGGGCACGGCATCATCGACGTGCTCGCTGCAGTAGACGCAGTCGGCCCGCAGGTCCCCGAGTTCGACGTCGGTGACGCGAACGAGGACGGCGAGATAGCGATCAGGGACTCGACAGTTATCAAGCAGTTCCTGGTCGGGATGGAGCCGGACCCGTTCAACGAGGACCTCGCTGACGTCGACCGGAGCGGCGAGGTCGAGATCAGGGACTCGACGCTTATCCAGCAGTACCTCGTCGGCATGATCGACGGGGCGAACGCGGACGTACACGATCTCGACGTGCCCAGCGAGGTTGGGGGCAGCGAGACGCTGGAAGTCTCGGCGAACGTGACGAACACGGGCGGTCTCGGTACGATCCAGGCCGCGGAGCTGCGGATCGCGCCCGCGGGTGAGGACCTCGGTCCGAACACGACCGTGGCCCGGCAGGTCGTCGACCTGGCACCCGAGAACGAGGACGCCGAGAACGCGACCGCACACGTCGAGTTCTCCGTCGGGGTCGAATCGTTCCCCGGCGGTGAGTACGACGTCGGCGTCGTCACGCGCCAGGATCAGGAGTCGCAGAACATGACCATTCTGTCGGACTTCTTCGAGATCACTAGCCTCGACGCGCCGGCAGAAGCCAAGCGTGGCGAGACCATCCAGGTCAACGCGACCGTCGAGAACACCGGCAACGAGCAGGGGACCCAGGACGTCGACTTCCGCTTCGACGACCTCGAGAGCCCGCTGCTCGTCGAGGAGAACGTGACACTCGACGCCGGCGAGAGCCAGGTCATCACGTTCGAGCCGACCGTCGACGTGCCGCGTGACACCTACGAGCACGGGGTGTTCACCGCCGACGACAGCGTGACGGCGAACATCACGGTGCTCGAACCCGAGTTCCTCGTGACTAACGTCGACGGGCCGGACTCGCTCACTCAGGGCGATTCCTACACCGTTAACGCGACAATCGAGAACGTCGGGACCGCTAGCGACGAGCAGACCATCGAGTACACACTCGGGAGTCCCGACGTCGACGTGGCCGTGATCGGGAACGACCCGAGCGACCTCTCGACGGGTGCACCGGACGACCTGCCGGCGGACGTCCACGGTGCGACGGACCCCAGCACCCCGGTCATCGAGAACCAGGGTATCGACTGGCTCCAGAGTATGCTTCGGGACACGCTCGACACTGACACCTACACTATCGACCAGGTTACTGTCGGCGACCTCGAAGCCAACCCGTCGCTCATCCAGGATTACGACATCCTCGTCGTCAACGACCTGGGCGACGACAGCGGATACACCCCGCCGGACCTCCACCTCGAGGACGAGTGGAAGGACCTGCTCGGCGAGAACCAGGGCGTCGTCTACCTCGACTCCGGTAGCATCGACGAGGGCAACGCCGTCCAGACCTGGGCACTCGACAACACGAACATCGGCGGCGGCTACCTCGACCCCAACGGGGATTACTACCCGCCGAACCCGGACAACGTCGAGGCGACCAGCTACTCGACGTCGGACGACTTCGTCCTCAACATCCAGCAGGACCACCCGATCTTCACTGGTCTCGGCAGTCAGGGTGACGAGTTCGCAACCCAGACAGACGACTGGGCGCTGTGGTACACCGAGAGCGACTTCGAGGGAACCACGCTCGCAACGGGTGGGCAGGCCAGCGACTCCGAGCGCAACCCGGTCCTGGGCATGAGCACGCGCGACGGCCCGACCGAGTTCTTCTACACGGTCGGCGGCACCAACCCGTCGTTCGACCAGCCCGGGGACTTCTACGACGACGGTGAGCAACTGCTCGCCAACATGGTCGAGTACCTCGGACCGCTCGACGTCGGCAGCAGTACGACCGACGCCGGCCTCACGAGCGAGGACAACACGACGCTCCAGCTCGACCCCGGCGAGTCCGAAACCGTCACGTTCAGTACGTCGGTCCCGACCGACTTCGCGCCCGGTGCGTCCGCGCACACGGTCATGAGTGACGACGATACTGGCACCGCGCCCGTCGACGTCACGGCGACCGACGAGATATCGATCACCGGCCTCAACGCGCCAAGCGAGGCCAAGCAGTACGAGACGATCACCGTCGAGGTCTTCCTCGAACACACGGGGACAGAACAGACCACCCAGGACGTGAACTTCTCGTTTGCGGGTGACGTCATCCTGTCCCAGGAAGTGACGATGTCGCCCGGTGACACGCAGACGGTCACCTTCAAGCCGCAGATTCCGGCAAACCTCGCACCCGGCACCTACGAGCACGGTGCGACCACGAAGTGGGACTCCGCGTTCGCCGACATCGACGTGATCGAGGCGGACCCGGCGTTCATGGATGTCTCCGGCTTCGAAGGGCCGATAACGGCCGAGCAGGGCGAGACGATCAACGTCTCCGCGACGATCACCAACACCGGCGAGTTGCCCGGTTCGTTCACCGGCGAGTACGTCTTCGACGGGCAGGTCGTCAAGTCCACGGCGGACAGCGACACCGCAACCACCGAGGACACGCTCTCTATCGGCGTGGTCAATCTCGCTGACAAGTTCCCGGGCGACGACTACGACAAGTGGGTCGACCCCGCTACGGACGACAGCGTCTATCACTCGATCATCGAGGACTATGCGGACGACCCCAGTGCGTACGACATGACGGTCCTCGACATCGACGAGATGGGGGACATGAGTGACTACGACCTGTTCCTGGTCCACCGCCTGGACAGCGAGACGAAGGCCAACGACTTCCTCAGCAACCTCGAGGACGACCAGGGTGTCATCTACCTGGACAGCAAATCGTACGGCTTCGACACGGAGTACTCGGATGCTATCGAGCAACTGTCCACGGCGCGTGGCGACCCCGCCACGAGGGAGGAGGCCAATCCCTTTAGCGGCTCGACGCACATCCAGATTAACCAGGACCACGCTATCTTCGACGGCGTCGGCCAGTCGGGCGACGCTGTGGAGATCAAGACTACCGCGTACCGGTCCTGGTTCGACAGTTACTCCGGTACGAACCTCGCAGACCTCAGTCAGGGAGCGACCGATCCCGCCGACGGCACCGCTGTCGGTATCGACGAGGACAACAACGAGGTGCTGCTCGCCTCGTTCGGCATGGGGTCGTCGTTCAGTGACGGTCTGGAGGAGCGAACTGATGCCGGGAACCAGACACTGGCGAACGCAGTCGACTACGTCGCTGACCTGGTTTCGGGTGGCGACGGCGGTACCACCCTCGAACCCGGCGAGTCGACGACCGTCGAGTTCACCTACACGGTTCCGCAGGACCAACAGCCCGGTGACACCCAGCACGGCGTCCAGACCGCGGACGACGACGACTTCGATTCGATCCAGGTCGTGCGCACGGACTCGGACATCTACGTGTCGGGTCACAACATCCTCACCGAGGACCACTACGTCAACGACACGCTCGTGACGAAGGCGACTGTCGTCAACGACGGCAACGAGGCGGGCGACAAGACGGTCAACCTGGTCTTCGACGCGACGACCGTCAACTCCACGACGGTCTCGCTCGACCCCGGCGAGGTCAAGGTCGTCGAACTCTCGGCGACGTTCTCCGAGGCGGGCGACTACATCGTCTCGGTCAACGGCGTCGAACCCGAGCAGATCAGCGTCGGCGCGGTCGGTGACGTCGAGGGCACGGTGACCGCCTCCGGCGACACCGCTTCGAGCGACGCGGACGCGCCCGGTGAAGGTATCGAGGGCGCGACCGTGACGGTCTATCCGTTCGACACGAGCCGTTCCGGTGACGGCGTCGACATCGCCTCGACGGACTCGAACGGCGAGTTCATGGCGATGGACGTCCCGGCCGGGACACACGGCATCGAGATCAGTGCCCCCGACTACGCGACCTACACCGGCACGGTCGACGTGCCGGCAGACGGTCTGGCGAGTCTCGGCACCATCGAACTGGACTACGCGGAGTCCGGTTCGATCAGCGGCGAAATCACGCTCGATCCGAGCGACCCCGGCGAGGACGTCAACGTGACCGTCGAGGTCGAGGAGACCGGCGACTCGACGACGGTCACCCTCTCGGGTTCGGAGGACACGGCCGCGTACACGATTTCCGACGTCGACGTCAACGTCGACAACGGCTACACCGTGACCGCGACGGCCCAGAACTACAACAACGCTTCCGAGACGAGCGTGATGGTCGAACCCGGCGAGACGACCGAGAACGTCGACCTGACGCTCGACCGGGAGACCGGTGACGTCGAGGGCACGGTGACTGCCTCCGGCGACACCGACCGTGACGCCACGGACGACATCCCCGGGACGGGCGAACCAATCGAGGACGCGACAGTCGAGATTTATCCGTTCGACCCGTCCGCCAGCACCACCCCGATAGTCATCGAGAACGCGACCGACGCGAACGGGGAGTTCAGTGTGCCGGACCTGCCCATCGGTGACCACGGCGTGGTCATCGACGCCGAGCACTTCTCGGCAACTGCTCCGATGACGGTGACGGTCAACACCAACCAGACGACCGACGTCGGCACCGTCGAACTGGACTACGCCGGCACGGGTACCATCGAGGGTACGATCACGCTCGCAAACCCCGCCGGTGACGGTGGCGTCGGTCGGCAGCCCGTAGCGTGTGTCACAGCCGGTGCAGGTCACGTTGCCGCCCGCGCGGACGAGCGTCCCCGGACAGTTCGGACAGTCGCCGACGGGGACGCCGGCCTCCTTCCTCCAACCCGAGGTCCAGGGTGCGGAGCTGAACTTCGACTCCCAGGCGCTCGGTGTTGACGACGAGGGCAACGCGGTCGTGCTCGTCGACGAACTCAAAAAGGGCGAAGTGGCGGCACCCGAGATTACGGACCCCGCCACTGACTTCGTCGTGCTGTACGAGGGAAACACGCTCACCCAGGATAGCATCGTCGACATCGGGCGCATCGAGGACGCCGAGAACGGCACGCTCGTCCTCGAAGCCGACAACGCTAATCCTGGGGACCACACGGTCGAAATCCACGCGGACACGCGGTCGGAGTACTCGGGTGACGCTGACGCCAGCAGTCACCCGCTGATCAGTGCCGGGGGCGACCTCGAGGACACGGAGAGTTACCTCCTCGTCCTCGAAGACCAGCCCACGGTGACGGCATCCGACACTGCCAGTGCGGTCGACCAGATGCAGTCGCAGGCTGACGCGACACAGCAGCCGGTCATCGACAGCCTAGAGAGCATGGGGGTAACAGTCGATGGTCAGTTCTGGGTCGTGAACGCAGTCTCCGTGACTGTCGACCCGAGCGAGGTTTCGAAATCGGACCTTGCGTCGATCCCCGGCGTCGACACGGTCGAGCAGAACGTCGAGTACACGCTACCCCAGCCGACCGGTGACAGCGCGTCGCCGGCCGCGAGTGGAGTCGAGAGCAGTCACGGGTACACTTACGGTCTCCAGCAGATCGACCTCCCGAACTTCATCGACACGTTCGGGACGAACGGGAGCGGTTCGACGGTCGCCATCCTCGACAACGGTATCAGCGACCCCCAGGGTGGCCACCCCGACCTCGACATCGCCATCAAGGCGATTGCGGAGAACGGCCAGGTGACTACCGGGACGCTCGGTTCGCCGGGCGCTCACGGTGAACACGTGGCCGGGACCGCGACCGGTGCGGCCAACCCCGCCGGCCCCGTGGCGCGGTACGGCGTCGCGTCGGACGCGGACCTGTACAAGGTGAACGTCTTCGAGAGCGGTGCCTACACCTCCGACATCATCGCCGCGATCCAGTGGTCCGTCCAGAACGACGCGGACGTCGCAAGCATGAGTCTCGGATTCGGCCCGGTCGACGGGCTCTCGACGATCCAGGTGTCGATGGAGACGGCAATGCAAAACGCCGAGGACGCAGGCACGGTCGTCATCGGCTCGGCCGGTAACTCGGGCAACGGTGCCGCGGGCGGCCCGGTCACCTCGCCAGGTGGCGAGTTCACCGGCTTCTCCATCGGTGCGAGTGACGTGAACCGCGACATCGCTGGCTTCTCCAGCGGGACCGTGGTGACGCCGAACACGGCGCTCGTCTACGGCGGCGACTATCCGGACCACTACCCGCGCGAGTTCGTCAAGCCCGACGTCTCGGCACCCGGCGTGCAGGTGCTGAGTGCCGGACCGGTTGGCAGTATCGTCAGCCAGAACCCGACGTACTCGGTCACGTCCGGGACCAGCATGGCCGCACCCCACGTTGCGGGTGCAGTCGCGCTGATCCAGGCGGCGACGCCGACGGAACACTCGCCGGAAGCAATCGAGAACGCGCTGGCGGAGACGGCCGAGAAGCCGGCCGGTGCGCCCGGCGCGGCCAACGAGCGTGACATCCGCTATGGAACCGGCATCATCAACGTGACGGCGGCGACGATGGCACTCACCGAGACGGCAGACGTCTCCGGGACGGTCACCGACGCCGACACGGGTGACGCGCTGACCGGCGTGAAGATCACGACGGACACGGGCGTCGTCACGTCGACGCAGAACGGTGACTACTCGATGCCCGTGACGACGGGCGACGGCTCCTCGATTGAGGTGACCGCCGACGAGTTCGGCTACACGGCCGAAACCCAGACGGTCTCGTTGAGCGGCTCCTCGACGAACGCGATTGCCGACTTCTCGCTGTCGCCCGAGGTCGCCGTCGACCTCGTCCAGGACGCGCCGTTCTGGGCGGAGTATCAGGACTCCTACACGATGGTCGTCGACGCGCGGAACCTCGAAGAGTACACCGTCAACCTGGCTGACACACAGGGCGTCAGCGAGAGCGACGTCAACGTGTCGATTGCGGGTCAGTCGGTCGATTTCGGCCAGACCCTGACGTTCAACTCGCCGGTCAGTCAGGACGGTGTCCCGGTGACCGTCGAGATTGACGGTGACTTCAGCGAGCAGGACCAGTTCGCGCTGGAACACACGTTCGGCGGACCCGGTAACGACCTCACGCTCCAGACCCGGACGACGAAGCTGACCGAAGACCAGCAGCCCGCCGAGTTCGACCTGTCGGGCTTCAGTGCGCCGCCCGGCCAGGACATCGGTCAGGCCGAACCGTACTTCGCAACGGTGACGGTCACGAACAACGGGCAGACGAGCGGCGACGCGGCGATTCGCTGGTTCCTGGGTCCGCTCGGACTGCTCGGTAACGACCCGGTCGTCAGCCTCGCCCCCGGACAGAGCGAGGACGTCTCGCTGAACTTCGGCGAGATCGACATCGGTGCGTTCTTCGGTGACAACCCGGTGAGCCTGTTCCAGGGCTTCGAGGCTGACCCGGTCGACGAGGCCGCAACTGGTGACATGACCCAGACGACCTTCGAGGTCGGCGATGGTTCGATTCCGCTGTACGACCCCATCGGGGTGTCCCGCGACGCGGGCGAGACCTCGACGGTGTACGACGCGACCCTGACCATCGAGGACCAGTCGTTCGAGAACCCGACCAGCGAGGTCACCGTCGACACCAGCAACCTCCAGCCCGCCGACGAGTACGTGATCGTCATCCACGAGGCCACGGAGGGGATGCCGGTGCTCGGTAACTCGGGCGACCTGAGCGGTTCACAGAGCGACGTCACGGTCAGCGTCGACCAGATCGACGAGACGACGGACGTCGTCGCGATGATGCACTTCGCGTCGGACAACAGCGCCTTCGGCGCGCCGATCCCGCAGTACACCGAGGGCGCTGGCGTCGTGACCGACACGGCCCAGATCGAGATACAGCCGCCGGGTCCCGTCTTCGAAGTGACGAACTACAGCGGCCCGTCGGAGGCCCTCGAAGGTGAGGACATCTCCGCCTCGGCCACCATCGAGAACGTCGGTGACGAGGCCGGCACGCGCGAAGTCGCGCTCGACCTCTGGACCGAGGTCGGCGGGAGCTTCATCACGGCCTTCAACACGACGACGCTGACGCTCAACCCCGGCGAGAGTACGACGGTCGACCTCAGCGGCACGGCCTCGGAAGACTCCGGTGACTACGCACTCGCGATCACTGCCTGGAACGCCTCGGTCGGCGAGGAAGTCGAAGGTCAGGACGGTGCGCCGTTCACGATCAACGAGCCACAGCCGGCCAACTTCGAGGTGACCAACCTGAACGCGCCGTCGGATGCTGACGAGAACGAGACGATTACGGTGAACGCGACGGTCACGAACACCGGCGACATGACGGGCACGCAAGACGTCCTGTTCAAACTCGACGATCAGGGTAACTTCGACAACCCCGACATCGAGGAAGTCGCCGAGGCCGGTCTGACGCTCGACCCCGGCCAGAGTCAGCAGGTCGAGATTACGGTCGAAGCGCCCGGCCAGACCGGCGAGTACCAGCACGGGATGTTCAGCGACAACGACAGCCAGACGACGACGCTGGTCGTCGGCAACCCGCAGGTGATCGGCACTCTGAGTGACGAGAGCGCCAGCGTTGGCGATACGATCAACGTCGACTTCGGTATCGAGTCCTACGATGGGACCGACCGCAACATCAGCGGGTACACGCTGGTCATCACCTTCGACCCGAACGTCATCGACTTCGTCGACGCCACCGGCGTCGACATGTCCGACCCGACGGTCAACGACACGGCAGCCGACCAGGGTGTCGTCGAAATGATCGCGGTCGACACCGGGAGTCCGTCGACGCCGCTGACGGCAGCCCAGATCGAGTTCGACGTCGTCGGTGCCGGCGACACCGACATCACGGTCGACCGGGAGGATTCGGACATCCAGGGTCCGGGCGGCACCCCGCGAAACCCCATCTGGGAGGACGGTTCGGTGTCGGCGTCGAGCGGAACAGTGGCCAGCACCACGGCGGTCGTTGCGGTGTAGGCCACACCACCTGACGTGTGGATTACACGCTGATTGACGGTGTTTCCTTTTCGGTTCGTTTTGTGTTGTAACCAACTGACGCTCAACACACCGCGTGAATCATGTGGTCGATCACCGTCAGGTAACGTGTATTCGCCTGTCGTTTTCCCGATGGTGTCAACCTGCTCACCTACCAATCCCCGCCAGCCATAACAATTATCACGCTGGGCTATCTTCGTGTGAGTGTACTACAAAAATATGCCTACTGTACATCTCTTGTTGTGTCCAGTAGGTTTCAAGGAACGTTCCTGAGCAAGTACTCTAAACAACTATAAGGAAAAGAACATGACGTATAACAGAGATCAAACGCGGGGAATCGTTTTGGCGACAGTAATGCTGGTGTCGGCGGTGGCCATGGCGTTCGTCGGGGGTGCTGGGGCGGCATCGACGGACGACGTCGACTCGCTGGCCTCCCAGGCAGGGCCCGACAACGTCACGGCGGATACGATTTTGGGTGACGTCAACGAGAACGACAACATCGGACTCAGCGACGCGATACTGATCCAGGAGGAGGTCGTGGGCATTCGCGACCCGGGGACGACCTTCGACGCAGATGCTGCGGACCTGAACCGCGACGGAACCATTAGTCTCACGGACGCGATTCTGGTTCAGGAGAAAGTCGTCGGCATTCTCAACGAGGGCGAAATCACAGTCTCGAACCTCGACGCGCCCGACACCGCCCAGAGCGGTTCGGAGATAGACGTTTCGGCGGACCTCGAGAACCTCGGTGACGAGGGCGCGCTCCAGGACATCGAGTTCCGCATCGCGCCGGTGGGCGAGCCCCTCGACGAGAACGCGACCGTTGCCACGGAGTTCGTCGACATGGCCGCCTCGGGCGTGTCGAACCCGGTCGACCGGCCGGCCCAGGATACGCTCACGTTCGAGAACGTCACGGTGAACGTGCCAGCCGGGGACTACCACCACGGCGTCTTCAGCGAGGACGACAGTGCGACCGGCACCATCACCATCCAGGGTGCCAACAGCGCCATCAACGGGACCGTGACCGACGCCGATACGACCAATCCGGTCCAGGGCGCGAACGTGACCGTCTACGACGGCGACAGTACCGCGCCCGGCGACGAGGTCGCGAACACGACGACCAACAGCAGTGGCTTCTACTCCGTCACCGACCTGGAGTCGGGTGACTACACCGTCGAAGTCGAGGCGGACGGCTACGGCACCGCGACGGCACTCGTCAGTGTCGGCGTCAGCGAAACCGTCACACAGGACTTCGCGCTCGAAGAGCCCGACCCGGCGTTTTTCGACGTGTCGGTCGTGAGTTCGAACAACGAGACGGCCGCCGGCTCCACGCAGACGTTCGACGTGCCGCTCTCTGTCACCCTCGACGCCACTCAGGCGATGGACACCTACGGCGTCACGGTGACCAGCAACAACGACACGGCCAACACGCAGGCCAGGGTCGGCCCCGAGCGGTCACTGAACCAGACCCAGGTCGCCCCCGGTGACACGGTCAGGGTGACCATCAGCGGCGAGGTGAGTAGCTCCTCCGAACTCAATCTCGCGGACGCGTGGAGTCCCAACGCTTCCGAGCAGGCAACTGTCGTCTCGTCGACGTTCACCCGTGACTTCACCATCACGAGTGACACGGACGTGGTCATCGCGTTCCAGGAGGACCAGGGCACGTTCGAACTCGTCTACGACATCTCCGTCCCGAGCGGGAGCGACGGGACGACCTACCAGTGGGACTTTGAGGACAGCGCCCTCGAAATCGACGGCGTCTCGTTCCCCGTCCTCGGCGACCAGCAGTTCGAGGTGACCAGCAATTCGGTCGCTTCGATGCGTGACCGGTCGGCCGCCGTGGCGCGGTAACACCGGCGCGCTCTTTTCGCTTCTCGCGGCATGTGAGCAGTTGACACGCCCAGACCGTGGCCCGCAAGTTTATAAGTGGACACGGTAAAGCTGTACCCATGAATCGGTTCGGATTCAGTGTCGTACTGCTGGGCTGTCTCGTTCTCGCCGGCATGATGGGCCCAGGGTATGCGCAGGCGACAGCACAGGACGCAACTGTCGAGCGAACGCTGGGTACCACGAACGCGGCACCCGGCGAGACGGTGACAGTCACGACGACGGTCACGCTCGACTCCGAGTCGGAAGTGAATTTCGCCGACGAGTTTGCCCCGGAGTTCGCATCAGCCGAACTCGTCTCGGTGACGGCCGGCGACACCGAACTGTCGCCGCTCATCGAGTCAGCACGGGGTGATGGGCTCGTCGTCGTGCTCGACGCCGTCGGTTCGGGGACGCTCGAAATCACCTACGAAGTCACACTCCCCGAAGACGCACAGGCGGGTGAGACCTACTCGTTCGACGGACTCGTCCAGATCGACGGCGAGGAGGTCCCCATCGAAGGCGACTCGGAACTCACCGTCGGTGCGGGCGGTGCCGAGTTCGCGGTCAGCATCGACTCGGTCGACGGTCCGGTCACGGCTGGCGAGGCGGCGACCGTCGAGTACACCGTCGAGAACGCCGGTGACGCCGAGGGTACACAGGACGTCGCCTTCCAGGTCGACGGCTCGGAGGAACGCACGGAGACGGTTACGCTTGCGAGTGGCGGGACCGAAAGCGGGGCGTTCAGCTACGAGACCGGCGAGGCGGACGCGCCCGAAATCGAGGTGACCATTGCGAGTGACGACGACGCCGCGACGACCGTCGTCACGGTTTCGGCCGACGACGACAGCGACACGGGAGACAGCAACACGGGCGACAGCGACACCGGAGACAGTGACGACAGCGGTCCGGCGGACGGCGACGATGACGGCGGAACCGACGGACTCGCGCCCGGGTTCGGTGGACTGATTGCACTGCTTGGCGCGGCGCTGCTGGCAGGCTACTCGCTACACCGGATACGGAGACAATGATGAAACGCTCCCGGATTGTGGGGTTGCTGGTCGTGGCGGCTCTCCTCGTCGCCGGGATCGGTCTCGCGGGAGCGACGGGTGACAGCGGGACTGCCCCGGGGACTGACCCCGCCGTCTCGACTGTCGACGGGGAGCAACCGACCGCCCTGACCGCGGACCGGACACTGAACACGACCGAAGCCGGGCCGGGAGACACAGTGACGGTCACGACGACCATCGAGCCCGACATCCAGGAAGACAACATGAGCGTCGTCGAGGAGTTCTCCCCCGACTTCGGCTCGGCGAACCTCGTGTCGATAACCGAGGGTGGTGACGACGTCTCACCGGTCCTCACGGCCGTCGGTCCGGAGGGGGTAATCATCGTCCTGGAGGACATCGGCCCCCAGACTATCAACATCGTCTATCAGGTTACCGTTCCCAGCGACGCGCAGGCGGGCGAGACGTACACGTTCGACGGAACGGTCGAGACCGACAACGAGACCATCTCGGTCGGTGGCGATCAACAGCTCGTCGTCAGCCAGGATACTGCGGAGTTCGACGTCGAGATAACGTCGGTCGAGGATTCGGTCGAGGTCGGGGAGGAAGTGACGGTCGAATCCGAGGTGACGAACACGGGCAACGAGTCGGGGACGCAGACGCTCGCCTTCGAGGTC
>PXQO01000034.1 GCA_003021285.1 Halobacteriales archaeon QH_2_65_14
AGTTCGTCGAGTGCCTCCGCGAACGTTTCCTCGTCGACCGGTTCCTCGAGCGCGACGTCCATCCGGTAGGTCTTGCTGGCGGGGAGTTCCTTGACGCGCTCGACCATGTCGTGCGTGGCGAGGCGGAGTCCCTCGACTTCGACCTTGCCGTCGGCGAACTCGTTGATGTCGGATTCGAGCGTATCGACGTCCACGTCGCGAGTTCGTGGCTCTTTGATTTCGATGACGAACGGTCGCCCGGACCCGACCATGCGCGCGTCGACGTCCTCGCGGCCCGCACCGTGGAAGGTGGCCGCCTCGCCGTCCATCGCTTCCCGAACGACCGGTGCGGTGAGTTGCTCGACGCTCTCGTCGTACCGATAGCCCGTCCCGTCACACCCCTCACACTCCTCGCCGTGCTTCAGGCCCGTCCCGCGACACTCGTTGCAGGGCCACTCCGTCTGGGGGATGTCCCGTTCGAGTTTGCGATACCGGCCGTAGACGAACGCGGAGTTGACCTGGACGTCGATTTCGTCGGTCGCGAGGTCACAGACCAGCAGGATGTCCGGCCGCTCGAAGTCTACCTCGGTGTCCGTACGCTCCCCGAATCGCTTGCCCACCTCGCGGTTGAACTCCCGCTTCATGGGTTCGCCCGCGTCGGAGTCCATGCCCGCATCCTCCCGCAGGAGGCGGTCGTTCTCCTCCAGCAAGGGTGGCACCTTCGTCCCGACCTGGTAGGTGTCGAACTCGTATCCACGGACAGCAGTAGCCGCCTGTTGGGCCCACCAGTCGAAGCGGTCACACTCGTCCTCGCAGACCCAGCACATCCCGTCCGGCCGCTCGAAGTCCTCGTTGTCTTCCAGCGCGAGGGCGACGCGCACCCCGTTGCCCCGCTCGGCGTTCCCGAGGCCGAAACTCCGGTCGGCGAACAGCCGTCCGAGGCAGTTGTCACAGAGCAGACCGGAGTCGAGCGCACGGCGGGCAGCCTCCAGCACTGTCATTACTGGTGGCTCGTCTTGCCCCCGTAATTCCCTTTCGAACTCCCGCCCGTCATTCCCGACGGATTGTCGAGGCAGTTGAAAACCCGTCGGAGACCGCGACCTTGAAACCGGCGCGAATCCGAGACATGCCCAATGAATGAGGGACACGACGACCACGAACGGGGCCCGAACGAAGAGGACGACGGAACTGGCGACCGCAAGGAGTTCAGCCACGACCCCGTCGGTCACGTCGAGGTCGGGTCGGGGATGACCGTCGAGGAACTGGTCGCGGAGTACGGTCACGGGGGTATCGGCGCACAGACGCTCCAGGAAGCGGTCGACATCTACGCCGAGATGCTCGGCCGCGACGACGTGACCAATTTTTTCGGCCTCGCGGGGGCGATGGTGCCCGCGGGAATGCGCCACGTCGTCGCGGACCTCATCCGGGACGGGCACATCAACGCGCTCGTGACGACCGGGGCGAACCTCACGCACGACGCAATCGAGGCAATCGGCGGGAAACACCACCACGGCAGAGAGGAAGTCGAGGGTCGTGCCCTCCGCGAACACGACGAGACGTTGCGCGAGGAGGGCGTCGACCGCATCTACAACGTCTATCTCCCCCAGGAGCACTTCGCGCTGTTCGAGGACCACCTCCGGGGCGAGGTGTTCCCGGCCCTGGAGCCGGAAGGGACGGTCAGTATCCGGCGGTTCACGGCGGAACTCGGCCGGGCGAACAGCGAGGTCAACGAGCGCGAGGACGTCGAGGAGCGGGCCGGCATCGCCGCCGCAGCGTACGAGAACGACGTTCCGGTCTACTGTCCGGCGGTGCAGGATTCGGTACTCGGTCTGCAGGCCTGGATGTACAGCCAGACGACAGACTTCTCGCTGGACGCTCTCGCGGACATGACACACCTGAACGACCTGGCGTTCGAGAGCGAGAGCGCCGGCGCGATGGTCGTCGGCGGCGGCGTCCCGAAGAACTACGTCCTCCAGACGATGCTCGTCGCCCCGGACGCCTACGACTACGCGGTCCAGTTGACGATGGACCCCCCACAGACGGGCGGACTCTCCGGTGCGACCCTGGACGAGGCCCGTTCGTGGGGCAAACTCGAACCCACCGCACGGAACGTGTCAGTGTACGCCGACGCGACGATCACGCTACCTATCGTCGTCGCGGGTGTCCGAGAACGCATCGACGAGTAGCCGACTCTCCCTCAGCGCTCGCACCGAAAAAGAGCGCCCCGCCACGTTGCTCGAACTCGACTGCGCCCAATCCCGCATCCAGGAGCAACTGCCGGAGTTCCTCGCGCAACGTCGTCCCGGCGAACCGTCCACCGGGAGCAAACGCGGTGTCTCTCGCCAGGCGGTCCCCGAACGTCGGGAAAGAGATGGAGCGCCCAGCAACAGGCCACGCCGTCGAAGAAGTCGCTCCGGAAGTGAAGGTTCCCGGCGTCCATCCGGGCGAAGGTGACGTTCTCGATTCCCTCCCGCCGTGCGTAGCGTCCGGCCTTCTCCAGCATCCCCTCGGAGACGTCGACGCCCCAGACGTGATCCGCGGTTTTCGCGGCGTAGCGGGTGAACCGCCCGGTGGCACAGGCGACGCCGAGGATGTCACCTCCGGGAACCACTCGGATGATTTTAACTCGACTCGTCGAGTTCCTCTTGCCACTTACGCACCTCCTGAGCCACCTCGAACGGTGGCGTCTCGTCGAGGTCCAACCCGGTCAGCGATTCGAGCACCCGTTCGCTCCCGTCGCCGAACTGCTCGCGGAGTTGATCGGTCCCGCCACCGTCCGCGGCCGCTGACTCCGGTTCGCCCTCCCCGGAGGAACCCGACCGGAACTCGCCGCTCTCCAGGTCGAACACCGCTTGCACGGGTTCGCCGTCGCTTCCCTTCGCCTCGATAGCCTTCTCGTCCCGGAGTTTCTCCAGGACCTCGCGAGACCGGTCGACGACAGGTTCGGGCACGCCGGCGAGGTCAGCGACGTGAATCCCGTAGCTCCGGTCGGTCGCTCCTTCCCGGACCGTGCGGAGGAAGGTCACGTCCCCGTCGGACTCGTCGGCGGCGACGTGGACGTTCGCGACGCGGTCGAGGTGTTCTGCGAGCGACGTTAGCTCGTGGTAGTGGGTCGCAAACAGCGTCTTCGCGCCCACGGTGTTGTGGAGGTACTCCGTCGCCGCCCAGGCGATGGAGATGCCGTCGTAGGTGGCCGTGCCCCGACCGACCTCGTCGAGAATGACCAGCGACTCCTCGGTGGCGGAGTGGAGGATGTTCGAGAGTTCCTGCATCTCGACCATGAACGTCGACCGACCCTGTGCGAGTTCGTCGAGCGCGCCGACCCGGGTGTAGATGCCGTCGACCAGTCCGACGCGGGCCGAACTCGCCGGGACGAAACTCCCCATCTGGGCGAGCAGTGTGACCAGAGCGGCCTGGCGCATGTACGTGGATTTGCCGCTCATGTTCGGTCCAGTGACGATGAGAAACCGCCGGTCGTCGTCCATCCACAGGTTGTTGGGAACGAACTCGGTGGTCTGTTCGACCACTGGATGGCGACCCGCCTCGATGGCGAGTTCGTCGCCCTCGTGAAGGCCGGGCCGCGTCCAGTCGTTGCGCACCGCGTGGGTTGCGAGGCTGGCGAAGACGTCCGTCTCGGCCAGCGCCCGGCCCACAGACTGCAACAGTTCGGCGTGGTCGGCGACTCGCGCCCGCAACTCCTCGAAGAGTTCGCGTTCCAGGTCGTGGCGTCGCTCCTCGAGCCGGAGAATCTCGCGCTCGCGCTCCTCCAGTTCCGGGACGGTGAACCGCTCGCTGTTCTTGAGCGACTTGACCTGCTCGTAGCTGTCGGGCACCTTCTCGACTTCGCTGTTTCCGACCTGGATGTAGTAGCCGTCGGTCTTGTTCCGGTCGACCGTGAGGTGGGTGATGCCATGCGCCCGCTTCTCGCGTTTCGGGAGGCGTTCGATCCAGTCCAGTGCGGCCTCGTGGCGCTCGATAACCTCGTCGAGTTCGTCGTCGTATCCCCGACGGATGAGTCCACCCTGCGTGATCGTGCCCGGCGGTTCGTCGACGAGCGCAGTGTCGAGTTCCTCGGCGAGTGCGGCCGCACCGTCCCGGTCCGGGCGGGCGAGTACGTCGGCGAGTGCCGTATCGGCGAGTCTCTCGGTGTCGCTCACCTGCGCGGCGAGTTCCGGGAGTAGTGCAAGCGTCTCGGACGCGGCGCGGAGGTCACGCGCATCGGCGCTACCGGAGGCAGCGCGCGACGCCAGCCGTTCCAGGTCGTAGGCTCCCGCAAGCGTCTCGCGGATTCGCTCGCGGGCCATCGCGGCCTCGGCGAGCGCGGCGACGGCGGACTGTCGGCGGGTCAACTCCCCGCGGGACCGGCGGGGGCGCTGGAGCCACTCCGCGAGCAGGCGGCCCCCGGCGCTCGTGACGGTGTGGTCGATGGTGTCGAAGAGGCTCCCCGACCTGTCCCCCTGCATCGTCTCGGTGAGTTCGAGGTTGCGCTGGGTCGTCGCGTCGAGTTCGACGCCCTCGCCGCCGCTGTGTGTCTGCAGGCGCGTCATCGACGCGAGCACGCCCACACCGGTCTCCTCGACGTAGGAGAGAACTGCCCCCGCGGCGCGGATGGCCAACTCGTCGTCCGCGACGCCGATGCTCTCCAGGGTCTCGGTCCCGAACTGCTCTCGGACCCGGTGGCGGGCCCTGCCCGGGGCGAACGCATCGGTCGCGTGCAGCGTGAACGTGGCGTCGAGGCGGTCGCGGAGTCGCTGGAGCGTCGCGTCCTCGGTCCGGAGCGTCGGTCCGGGGAGCACCTCGACCGGGTCGAACCGGTACAGTTCGGTCGCAAGCCGGTCCCCTGCGTCGGGACCGGAACACTCGGTGACGTGGAACTGACCGGTCGTGACGTCCGCGAACGCCAGCCCGTATGCTCCCTCCTCGGCCACGAGAGCGGCGAGATACTGGGCGTCCGCGTCGCTCGTTTCCAGGAGCGTGCCGGGCGTGACCACCCGCGTCGCCTCGCGGGCGTGTCCGTCGTCGGTTTCGTACTGGTCGGCGACCGCCACCCGGTAGCCACGCTCGACCAGCGCGGTAACGTACGGCGTCAGGTCGTCGACCGGAACACCCGCCATCGGATACGAGGAGCCATGCGAGGACTTCTGTGAGACTTTCAGGTCGAGTTCCTCGGCGACTGTCTCGGCGTCGTCGGCGAAGAACTCGTAGAAATCGCCACACTGCATCGCCAGCAGGTCCGCGTCAGTCTCCCGTTTGAGGTCGAAGAACTCGCCGACGATACCCCCTGCCTCGGTCATACCTTCCTCTGCGTTCGTCATCGGTTAAAACATCACGGATACCGCATCGACCTGGCGGAATGGGGCGACGAATACCCGGGGGTTACGCCGTGGCCTGTAGCTCCTCGATGCGGGAGCGGGCCTGCTCGACGGTCGCGGGCCGTGCCCGCAGGTCGACGACGGCACGGTCGGACTCGTATGTCACGTCCACCTCGACGGCCTGGTCGTGTAGCCACGAGAGCAACGACATCGCCTCGTCGGAAAGCGGGAGTGTCAGCTCCGCGCGCTCCAGCGGCGGCAGGGTATCGAGAAGCTCCGATTCCAGCCCGTCGAGGTCGTCGTCGTGGCGGGCACTCAGCACCACCGGATTGGGGGCGAGGTCGGCCACAGCGTCTCGTGGGCGGTCTCCAGTTTCCGCCGGAGTTCGTCCGCCCGCTGTGCGATGTCCGCCACGAGGACCACCGTGTCGGCCGACTCGACCGCGGTGAGCGTGTTCCGGAACGACTCGACGAGCCAGTGGGGCAGGTCGTCCAGGAACCCGACTGTGTCTGTAAGCAGAACCGAACGGCCGTCGAGTGTCGCCCGCCTCGTCGTCGTCTCCAGCGTCTTGAACAGCCTGTCCTCGACGGCGGCCGTCTCGTCGAGGTCCCGGTGTGTTTGTTGCCCCAGTTGCATGTCGTCGGACAGCCGCCGCAACAGCGTCGACTTGCCTGCGTTCGTGTACCCCGCGAGCGCGACCAGTTCGAACCCCTCCTCTCGGCGGTGTTCGCGGTGGTGTTCGTCGACCGCGGGCAGGTCATCGAGCTTCCGTTCCAGTTGGTCGATGCGGTCGAGCAGGTCGTAGTAGGGCGTGCCGGTCTCGGTGAACCGGTTCATCGCCCCCTCGTCGGAGCGCTCGCGGACCCTGGGGAGGCGGTAGCGGAGCCGTGCGAGTTCGACCTGGAGCTGTGCCCGCCGCGACCGTGCCTGGTCTGCGAAGATTTCGAGGACGACCCGGTGGCGGTCGACGACGGTTGCACCCACTTCGTCTTCGAGATTGACCGTCTGGCGCGGCGTGAGTTCGCCGTCGACGACGACTGTATCCGCGCCCGTCTCCTCGACCATCTCGGTCAGCTTTGCGACTTTGCCCGCCCCGAGTTCGGTGCCCGGGTCGCGCGAACGCGTCTGTGTGACTTCGCCGACGACCCCCGCGCCGGCTGCTTCTGTAAGTTTCCGTATCTCTTCCGTATCGGGGTCACCTTCGGCGACCCGTTTCGCGATGATTGCCGTCTGTAACATGGTTTCGTGAGCGGCTGCAGTGCTCGTCGGCTGTGCCGCCCCTGCCACCGAATAGCCGTGGCTGGGGGTAGGTCGAACAGGACGGGAGCTGACGACCCACTGGCCGCCCGGCAGCCTGGCGGACGACGAGCGGGTCAGTCAGTGGCTCCCGTCAGAAAGGAGAGAGGACCATGCTATCACAAATTGCCGAGTCCAGGGTGAAAAAGCTTTCCCAACGGGCCGTCGGTCGTGTTAAGATAAGCAATGTTGGAGTCGGGAACAGCATGAAAGCCCCGAGGCGCTCGCGGGCTGTGACTCGCTGCGCTCCTCGTTGCACTGCGGTGCTTGCTTCGTCTCGGCCGGCGAGCGCCTCGCCCCTTTCAGTCCCGCCCGGCGTTATTTTCCAGGCTGGGCGGGACTGAAAGGGGCGGGTTATCTCTTATCTGAACAGTTCCCGGGCGGTCACACCTGCGAGCGGACGAGCGCGGCCACGTCGTCCCAGAAGCCCTTCCGGTACTTGGTCGCGGCGTCGATTGTCGGTCGAGCGTTCGTCTCGTTGACGACGGCGCGGTCGTCCGTGACCAGCAGGTCGACCCCGAGCCAGGGGATATCGAGCGTTTCGGCGGTTCGCTCGGCCAGCGTCCGGAGTTCGTCGTCGAGTCCGACCGGCGTCGCCGTGGCCCCGCGGTGGACGTTGTGTTTCCACTGGCCCGCCGCCAGGGCGTCCTCGGGCAGGCGACGCTCGACCGCACCGACGACCTCCCCATCGACGAGCATTACGCGGTAGTCACTGGCGTCGGCGAGAAACTCCTGGACGAGAAACGACTGGTCGCCCGTCGCCCGGTAGTCGTGGACGAGGTCGAGGTAGTCACAGATTCCCAGAAAGGTATCGAGGTCGTGTGCTTTCGCCACGCCGACGCCACGGGTCGTCGAGTTCGGCTTCACCACGACCGGCGGGTCGAACCGGCCGAACGCGTCCCGGAGCGTCGGCTCTTCGACCAGGTTCGAGATGACCACCGTTTCGGGAACCGGGAGACCCGCAGCCGAGAGGTGTGCCAGCGTCTCGCCTTTGTGACGGGAGCGCAGCACCTCCTCGCGGCCGTTCACCCACGGCACGTCGAGCAGAGCATCGGCGATACCACCTTCCGCGAGTCGCGGGGGAAAGACGAACCCGACGTCGAATCCCCCGTTCGTGCCCGAGTCATCTGCGAACACCTCCCGGCCCTCGGCGATAGGGATCGACCGCTCGGCAGTTTGGACGTACTCGGCCTCGATACCGCGTTCCGCGAGGGGGTCCTGCATCCGCTCGTAGGTTTCGGCGTCCGTGGGAACCGCCAGCCGGAGCATATCCACCACACACTCCCGGAGAACTATAGCGATGGTGGTTTTCCCGGCGAGAGAACGCGGGGCTTTTGATGGTCTCGGCGAAAGCTCGCACATGGAACGGATTCAGCTCTCGAACCCGACGTTCGAGGGACACAACAACGCCTACCTCTTTGCCGACGGCCCGGAGACGGTGCTGGTCGACACCGGGGACCGGGCTCCCGGAACACTCGAACAGCTATCCTCGAAACTCGAAGGGCGGGGAGTCGAACTCGCCGACATCGACCGCGTGTTCCTGACTCACTGGCACGGCGACCACCGCGGACTGGCCGGACCGATCCAGCGCGAGAGCGGTGCCGACGTCTACGTTCACGAGGACGACGCCGCTCTGGTCGGGGGAGACGACGACGCCTGGGCGGCGCTAAAGGACCTCCAGGGAGGGTACTTCGAGGACTGGGGGATGCCCGAGGACAAGCGCGAAGAGGTCTGGGAGGTTCTCGATTTCGTGGCGTGGAAAGCGGACGCCCCGGATGTGATCAGCATCCAGGGTGGAGAGACGTTCGCGGTCAACGATACGACCCTGGAAGCGGTCCACGCTCCGGGACACACTGCGGGGCTGTGCCTGTTCGAAATCGGTCGAGGTGACGGGCAGGAGGTGTTGACCGGCGACGCCCTCCTCCCGAAATACACGCCCAACGTGGGGGGTGCCGACGTCCGCGTCGAGGGGCCGCTAAAGCAATATCTCGGGACTCTCCGGGCAATCGTCGAGGCCGACTACGGACTCGCGAGGCCCGGCCACCGCGATGCGATAGATGACCCGGCCGGGAGAGCTGAATTCATCATCCACCACCACGAGGAGCGGTCGTATCGGGTCCTCGACGCGCTCCGCCGCCACGGGCCCTGCGATACGTGGACTGTCAGCGACGACCTGTTCGGGGAACTCGAACACATCCACATCCTCCACGGGCCCGGCGAGTCCTACGCCCATCTCGAACATCTGCAACGCGAGGGTGCAGTCGTCCGGGAGGGCAACCAGTACAGACTGGCTGGCGGTATCGCCGAAAAACTCGACCAACTAGACGGGGAGTACTGGGAACTAGAAGGGGCTTGATAGTGGTTGTTGTGACTCTTTTCGGCCCGGCGCGAAATTATCCCTGTTTCGGCCCCTGAAACGGGGGAGAAGTGACTGCATGGCGGTACATAATCACAACAACCACTATGAAAAGAACCTCACGGAGGCTCCCGTTGCCCGTCGGGAAAGACGCGTTCGTCGAGTGCCTCGATGGTTTCTTCGAGCACGTCGACCATGTTCACCGTGTCCTCGCGGTTGTAGACGATGAGTCGTTCGAGTGCGCCATCCACGCCCCGTTCGTGTTCGCGCCACAGCCTGACCGCCTCGCGGCCGTCGATGTCGGGCAGGTCCCGGGAGATGCCGAGTTGTCGCTCGACAGCGCTCAATCCGCCCGAGAGACCGACCTTGCGGCAGGTCGGCATGAGGTCGATGTGCGGGCGAACCGCGCGCCGTTGAACGTGACCAGTAGCCCGGCGTCGTCGAAGGCGGCGCGCAGGTTCTCGTCGGTCAGGTCGTCGCCGCGAACCAGCGTCCAGGTCTCGCCGTCCTGGTGGATGGAGACTGTCGTGACGACGCTGGTCCGCTGATCTAACCCCGTCGTCTCGATGTCGAAAAAACAGGCCTGGTCGCTGAACGTCTCGTAAAGCCGCCATCGACAGCCACCCGGAAACCGTCTGTCGAAAAACGACACGTCCCCCTCGTCGACTGCCCGCTGGCCACCCTCGATGAACGACTCGATGCGCTCGGCGCGAGTCGTCCCCACCCCGTCGCACTCCCGCGTAAACTCCGCCCAGCGTGTGACTCCCTGCTCCCAGAGGCGTCGTTCGATGGTCTCGCCGATTCCCTCGGCCCCGAGAAAGCAGTTCTCGACTCTCACTGCTGTAACTGTGTGAGCGAGTGAAGTAACCGTTTCGAATATTTCACTGCCGCTGGCCTCTGCCATTCTCCCCCCAGTTCCTGGACAGGACCCCGTCGAAAGGACTAAAATGCGCGTTTTACTCTTCCGTCCGGATTTTTCCCGGGACTAAAATAATCTTTTTACTCTTCCGTCCGGTTTTCCCCCGAGACTAAAATGCGCGTTTTACTTTACCCCGGTGGTGGTAAAATGCGCATTTTACCGGGGCCTCAGTCAGCCGAACAGGCCGCCGAAGACGCCGTCCGACTCTTCGTCCTCGTCGTCTGTTTTTTCCTCTTGGTCGCCCGTTTCGGTTTCCGCCTCCTCGGTATCGCTATCGGTTTCGGATTCCTCGATGAACCACCCCTCCTCGAAGACGCGGTCGAGTTCGTCCCCCGCTTGTCCCTCGAAGAAGACGCGTTCTAGCTGTGCCGTCAGCTGGCTGTACGCCTCGGATGCATTGCTGTCCGGTGAGGTGAGAACGTGCGGTTCCTCCTCGGTCGCTTCCAGGTCAACCGGGATGACACCGAGCAGGGGGACGTCGAACTGGTCGGCGATGGACGGGACGTCTGTATTGCGGTGGACGCGGGTGATGAGCGCTCCGATGATCCGGCCGTCGACGCGCTCCGCGAGGTCGACCGTCTTGACAGTGTCGTTGACCGCCACGCCGTCGGGAGTAGTCACGAGCAGGATGCCGTCCGCGAGGCCAAGCGGAACGGTGGTTTCGTGACTCAGCCCCGCGCCGGTGTCTACCAGCACAACGTCGAAGGTGTTCTGCAGCGTCTTGATGACTTTCCGGAGTTTCGCCGGGTCGGCCTCGGCGAACGCTTCGAGGCTCTGCTTGCCCGGGATGATCGTGAGTCCGCCCTTGGCGTCCGTGAGCGCCGCACTCACGGTGGAGTTGCCCGCGAGGATGTCGTGGATGCTCTCGTCGTAGTCCGCTTCGAGCATCTCAGCCAGGTTCGCCATCCCGAGGTCGGCGTCGACGATGACCGTATCGTAGCCGTGCTCCTCCAGGACGGCCCCGATGTTGATGGCTGTCGTGGTCTTGCCGACCCCTCCTTTACCGCCAGCAATCGTACAGACGTATCCCGCCATCGTTTGGTCTGGTAGCACCATAACACGGGGACGATATAAACCCATCCGTATTTCGCCTGGCTGATGTGCTGTCGGGAGGGCTCAAAAGACCGGAGCCGTCGCCGCCTCGTGACAGGTCAACAGTTACTTACAGGCCAGTCTCGAAATATCGGTAATGAGTGAGTCCGAGCAGGAGCAAACGGACAAACAGCGATACGAGTTCCAGAAGGTCATCGAGGAACTCAAGGACTACCGCGGCTCCGGCACGCAGCTCGTGACCATCTACGTCCCGCCCGACCGGTTGATTAGCGACGTCGTTGCACACGTTACGCAGGAACACTCCGAAGCGAGCAACATCAAATCCAAGGAGACCCGGACGAACGTGCAGGACGCTCTCAAGAGCATCAAGGACCGGCTGAAATACTACGACACGAAGCCCCCGGAGAACGGAATGGTGCTGTTTTCCGGTGCAGTCGACACGGGCGGCGGTCGGACCGAGATGATCACCCGCGTCCTGGAGAACCCGCCCCAGCCGATCCAGTCGTTCCGGTATCACTGCGATGCGGAGTTTCTCACCGAGCCTCTGGAGGAGATGCTCACGGACAAGGGGCTGTTCGGCCTCGTCGTGCTGGACCGCCGCGAGGCCAACGTCGGCTGGCTCCGGGGCAAGCGCGTCGAACCCGTGAAGTCGGCGAGTTCGCTCGTCCCCGGCAAACAGCGCAAGGGCGGCCAGTCCGCACAGCGGTTCGCACGGCTCCGTCTGGAGGCCATCGACAACTTCTATCAGGAAGTCGCCGGCATGGCGAACGAACTGTTCGTTTCGGAGCGCCACGAGATGGACGGCATCCTCGTCGGCGGCCCCTCGCCGACGAAGGACGAGTTCCTCGACGGCGATTACCTCCACCACGAACTCCAAGACATAGTGCTCGGGAAGTTCGACATCTCCTACACGGACGAGTCGGGGCTGTACGACCTCGTCGACGCCGCCCAGGAGGTACTCGCGGAACACGAGGTCCTGCAGGACAAACAGGTGATAGAGGAGTTCTTCGAGGAACTCCACGACGGCAACCGCGCAACCTACGGATTCGGCCCGACCCGGGAGAACCTCATCATGGGCTCGGTCGACCGCCTGCTCATCAGCGAGGACCTCCGGAAGGACGTCGTCACCTACGAGTGTAGCCAGGGCCACGAGGACGTCGAGTTCGTCGACAGTGGCGAACACCCGGGCGACCACACCTGTTCGACGTGCGGGGAAACCGTCGAAGAGGGCGAACGCGAGGACGCTATCGAACACCTCATGGAGATAGCCGACCAGCGCGGCACCGAAACGGTGTTCATCTCGACGGACTTCGAGAAGGGCGAACAGCTCCTCACCGCGTTCGGCGGCGTCGCCGGCCTGCTTCGCTACTCGACCGGCGTGTAAACCACTCGTCTGCTTCGCTATTCGACCGGCTGTGACTCTACTCCCTGTTTTCCGTCGGTACTGAGCACCCACTGGTCACAGTAGTTGTTCGAGCTGTCGTCGCCGTCCGCGCAGGTCGATGTCCGTCTCGACAGCAGGGTCGGTGGCGAGACGGTCGAGAACCAGAAGTGGATCGGTGCCGGCACGCTCGACCGATGCCAGGAGAGACGAGATTTCGGAGCGGTACAGCGCGAGGTTCGAAAGCAGACCGATCAGCAGCGCCATCGGCAGCGCCGCGTCCGGATTCGTCGGAAAGGCATCGCTGACCTCCTCGAAGGCGGGACTGCCTGGGACTGATCCGGTAACCGGTTCCAGCGAGAGGCACCGCGTACAGAGGCCGGCGGCCTGCTCCTCACCCGGGAGATACTCCCGGAACTCCGGCGGTATCTCGAACGTGACCAGTCCGGCCGAACACTCCGAACACTCCATGTGGGGCTATTTCGCACCGCCAGGCCAAAACAGTTGACATCCTGTCGTTCCGGGGACACTCATGTGACTGCTGTGACTCGTTATCCCGAGGCGTACTTGAGTCCGTAACCGACCGAGCGGTCGGCTCCAATGTGTCCGGCCCAGCCCAGCGCGACCAGCATCAATACGCTTGGGGTGCCCACCGGCCGAATCCGGTATTGACGAATCAGTGAAAATATTTGGTAGGCCTTCAAACAGCGGGGCGATGACGGAGCCAGCTATCGAGACCACCGGGTTAACCAAACGATTTGGTGGCGACGTGCTCGCCGTCGACGGTCTGGACATGACCGTCGAGCGGGGGGAAGTGTACGGGTTTCTCGGTCCGAACGGCGCGGGGAAATCGACGACAATCAACATGTTACTCGATTTCATCCACCCGACCGAGGGGTCCGCGAGGGTGCTCGGGTACGACACCCGCGAGGAGTCCCTTGAGATCAGAAAGCGGGTCGGCGTCCTCCCCGAGGGTGCCGAACTGTACCCGCGGCTCTCGGGGCGGGAACACGTCGAGTTCGTGGGCGACGTCAAGGACGTCGACGTCGACCCGGAAGCGATGCTCGACCGGATGGGACTCGCGCCCGAGGACCAGACGCGGAATGTCGACGGCTACTCGAAGGGGATGCAGCAGCGACTCGCCCTCGGGATGGCACTGGCAGGCGACCCCGAGTTGCTCATCCTCGACGAGCCGTCGTCCGGACTGGACCCGAACGGAATGGCCGAGATGCGCGAAATCATCCTCGACGAGGCGGGTGACGGTACGACGGTCTTCTTTTCGAGTCACCTGCTCGAACAGGTCGAGGCCGTCTGTAACCGGGTCGCTATCCTCCACCAGGGACGGCTCGTCGCGGAGGACACAATCGAGGGGTTGCGCGACGTCTCGGGGGTGAATCCGGTCGTGGAACTCCAGTGTGCCGAACCGCCGGAGGACGACCTGGGTATCGGCTCGCTCGACGGGGTTCTCTCGGTCGAAACCGACGGCCGCTGGCTCGAAGTCACCTGCCGGGACCCGGCTGACAAGATCACGGCGATCAGACGCGCCGACGGCCCCGCCGAACTGACGGACGTCGTCGCCGAGGAGACGTCGCTGGAGGCACTGTTTGAGAGCTATACCGGGGAACGTGAATCCGGAGACGGGGCGGTCGAGGAACGTCAACCGGCCGCGACGGAGGTGAACCGATGAACTGGCTGACCATTGCACGTCGTGACTTCACCGACGCACGACGGTCGAAGATTCTCGCGCTGGCTATCGGGCTGTTCGTCGCGCTGGTGGCAGTAGTTCTGGGGACCAGTTCCACGAGCGGCCCCGACGCCAGCGAGAACGCACTCTGGACGATCCACGGTATTGCAATCTGGTTGATGCCCATCGTGATACTCGTCATCGGGTACCTCTCCATCGCGGGGGAACGGGAAACCGGCCGCATCAAGTACCTGCTCGGCCTCCCCAATACGCGCTGGGAGGTTATCCTCGGGAAGTTCCTGAGTCGTTCGGTCGTCTCCGTACTGGCTGTCGTTCTCTCGATGGGTATCGGAGGGATTCTCCTGCTCGCGCTGTATCCGTCGTTCCCGGTGGGGAAACTGGCGGCAATGACGGCTGCAATGGCAGTTTTCGCCGTCGTGTACACGGCAATCGCGGTCGGCGTGTCTGCACTGACTGCCTCCCGGGCACGTGCCATGGGCAGCGTCATCGGAATCTACGTGTTCTTTACCGTCTACTGGATCGTCCCACAGGTCAATCCGATCAACAGCATCTCGTACGTCGTCGAGAACCTGCTCGGACTCCCCGAACAGGAGAACCTCTACGAGTTCATCTTCCATCTCAGTCCGTCGTTCGCCTACAGCAGGCTGGTCAACGGAACTATCTTCGAGCGCGTCGAGAACGGCGCGACGTTGCCCGGCACTGACGCCCCGTTTTACCTACAGGAGTGGTTCATGCCATTCATCCTGCTCGGGTGGGTCGTGCTGATGCTCGGCGTCGGGTATCTTCGCTTCAGAGACGCGGAACTCGGGTAAGGCTCCGCCCGTCACCGTCACACCACTATATCGAGGACGACGGGCCGGGCATTCCCGAAGACCTCCGCGAAGACGTCTTCATTAATCGTCGAAGAGATCGTCGAGGCTCACGGGTGGGAGATCGCTGTTACAGTGGGGATGATAGGGGTGTACAGTTCGAAATCACCGGCGTCGACATCGAGCCCTGACACAGATAGTCTCGAAAGTCGCAATCCTGCTACGGCCGTATGCCCTCGAAAATCACGTTGTCGACCCGTGCAGCGACCCGGTCGAGCTGGGTTCGGGTCCTGACTGTCCAGGCGAGAAGCGGCAGGTCACTCGACCCGTCTCCGCTCGTCGGGCTGGCTGTTACCGACTCGTGGTGAACCCCGACGAAGTGGGGCCGGCTGTACAGGTTCGTCGGCAAGCGATCCAGGACAGCCCCTTTGAGTCCCTCCATCAGGCCCGGGCGGCGTCGACCGTACAACTGCCCGCGCGTCCAGGCCGGACGATTTTGCCGAAACCAGGCGACAGTACGGGGATTGAACGACTGGACGGCGAAGGACCCATCGTAGGCATCCAGTTGCGCTGCAACCGCCGATTCCAGGGGGCCGGGCCCCGTCTCGGTTTTCAGTTCGAGGAGCAACGGGACCTGTCCGTCCACGAGTGTGAGCACCTCGGCGAGACTCGGGACTCTCTGGTCGGAGTCGAGAAGTCGGAGCCGTTCCAGTTCGCGCCAGGTAGTTTGTTCGAGCCGGCCGTCCATCCCGGTCAGACGGTCGAGCGTCCTGTCGTGAAACAGTACCGGGACACCGTCCCGCGTAAGGCGGACATCTACCTCCACCGGATACCCCTCGTTAATCGCCGCTTCGAGTGCGCTCAGGGAGTTCTCCGGGCAGTGATCGGCGTGGAGACCACGGTGGGCAATCGGTCGCTTCGTCAACCAGCTCATCGACTGTTCGTACAGGTGGTTGTGGCAACCAACTATTTGTATGTATCCTTCACTTGCGAGCCGATATCGTCTGTACCGCGAGGAGTGTCCGCCCGACGGGTGCAGATGTCACTCCTCGGGTGCCCAGCCGACGCGAAAACGGTCCCCGTGCGGGAGAGAGTAGGCCGACGAACGGCCTCGTCAGCCCTGGATGTCGATTAACCGAGAGACTAAAGAGTATTCTTTCAGTATGCCTCGAATATGACGCTGGTAATCCTGGGTGGCAGGCGGGAGAACCCCGCCACGCCGATGAATGGAGGGAGCAAGAATGGCAACTGAGACCGCCAGTGGGGCCGAGAGAAGCGAGGTTCTCCTCGGAGTGCCACAGCTAACGCTGGTCGCACTGTTCGTGACGGCGCTGGTAACGGCGCAGGTGACCGCCTCGAAAGTCGTCGCTATCGGATTGCCGGTGAGCCTGCCGGTCACGGGTGACCTCGTGACCGTCCCGGCGGCGGTGTTCGCCTACGCAGTCACCTTCTTCGCCTCGGACTGTTACACGGAACTGTACGGCAAGCGGTCGGCCCAGGCGCTCGTGAACGTCGCGTTCCTGATGAACTTCGTCCTTCTCGCGCTGGTCTGGCTCGCCATCTGGGCGCCAATCTTCGAGCACTCGCCGGTCGCCCAGGACCCCTTCGCCGAGACGCTCTCGGCCAGCACCGGCGTCGTCGTCGGGAGCCTGCTCGCCTACGTCGTCAGCCAGAACTGGGACGTCGTCGTCTTCCACCGCATCCGGGAGGCTACCGACGGCGAGGCGCTCTGGCTGCGCAACGTCGCCTCGACTGCGACCAGCCAGTTCATCGACACGGTCCTCTTCATCACGATTGCCTTCTTCATCTTTCAGGGTCTTGCCCTGGAGGATGTCCTCGCGCTCATCGTCGGTCAGTACGCCTTCAAACTCGGGCTGGTTGTGCTCGATACGCCCTTCGTCTATCTGGTCGTGGGACTCGTCCGCTCGCGCTGGGCCGGGAACACGCCTCCGGTTGAAGGCGCGAGGTGACACGACCGAAAACAAAATTCTGTGTGCCTCAGCATTTTGCCGACCGGACCGCATCGGTCGACCGTCCATGTCTCCGGTCGCTTTACTCGGTTTTCGTCTCGTCGGAGCGTTCCGCGAGTAGCCGTTCGTAGACGGGCCAGGAGGCGTCACCGGCAGGTGGTTCAGTCCGCTTTTCGTCGAGTATCACGCCTCCGCCCTCCTCGACGTGGCCGACGACGGCGACAGGTGTCTCGCGCGCTTCGAGGGCGTCGACAACGCCATCGATGCAGTCGGGGTCGACTGCGATGACGAGCGTCCCCCCGGTCGTTGCGCGCCACGGGTCCATCTCCAGCGCGTCGCAGGTCTCTCTCACACCGGGCCGAACGGGCACCTCGGCAGAGTCGACGACGAGTTTCACTCCGGCGCTGGCCGCCATCTCGTGAAGCGCTCCGAGGAGTCCACCCTCCGTGGCGTCGTGCATTGCACGGACGCCGCCCGCGGCCGCTGCAGTCGTTGCATCGCGGACAGAATCCGTCTCGTCTACGCGCTCCTGTGCTGTCGAGCGGAGTTCCTCGGAGAGGGATATCTGGTCGGGAAACAGCGTCGCAAGCAGTCCCGTCGCCTCGACCGCAGGGCCTTTCGTGACGAGCAGGGCGTCCCCCGGTCGAGCGCCGTCGGGGTAGACGATGTCGTCGGGATTCCCGACTGCGAAGGCGGTGCCGTGGCCGATCCAGGGGAACGAACAGTCCTCGTACCGGGCGGTGTGCCCGGTCACGACCGAGACTCCGAGGTCGCGGCACTCGCCGTCGATACCGCGCCAGACGGCGGCGAACTCGTCGTCGTCCATCTCCGGGGGCAGGTCGAACGAGACCGCGAGATGGGTCGGGACCAGCCCCGAGACCGCCACGTCCGCCAGGACGAACTGGAGGGCGAACCGGCCGGCACGTTCGTAGCCGAGTTCGGGCAGGATGGAGATGGGGTCAGTCGCCACGACGAGCGCGTGTTCGCCAACCTCGACCACGCCGAAATCGACCCCGTGTTTCGGCCCTTTCCGGACGTCCTCGCGGGTGGCACCCAGGCGTGTGGCGAGATACTCCTCGAAGAAGGGCCGGTCTATCTTCCCCGTGTCCGGCATGTTCTCAGTCGTCCAGCGGTTCGGCGAACCCGAACCGGGGTTTCACGTCGGTCACTTCGACCTCGACGGTCTCGCCTTCCTCGACGCCGGAGACGAACAGCGTGAACCCCTCGACGCGGGCGATGCCGTCGCCCTCCTCGCCGGTGTCGACGACGTCGACTTCCAGCCGGTCGCCCGCCCTGACCGGCGCAGTCAGGCGGTTTCGGGCGACGAGATACAGCTCCGAGGATTCGTCGCGCGAGGCGTCCGGGCGCATCTGTCGGACGTATTCGAACTCGGTTTCGACGTCGTCCTCCAGGTCGGCCAGGTCCCGCCCGTCGAAGACCTTCACCACGAAGTCTCCCCCCGAATCGAGCAGGTCGGTCGCGACGTCGAACGCCTGCCCTGCGAGATGGACCGAGCGTGCGTGGTCGAGGTCGTAGTCGCCGCTCATGTTGGGAGCCATGTCGGAGACGACCACGTCGACGGGGCGGTCGTCACCTTCGGCACTCACCGCCTCCCGGATGGCGTCTTTCGTCCGCTCCTCCGTAATATCGCCGCGAACGTACTCGACAGTTGCGTCGGGGTTTTCGAGTTCATCGATGCGCTGGCGGTCGACGCCGACCACTGTCCCGTCCGGACCGACGCGCTCGGCGGCGACCTGCATCCATCCCCCCGGGGCGGCACCGAGGTCGACTGCGGTCCCACCTTCGCCGAGTACCCCCGACGCGTCGTCGATCTGTTTGAGTTTGTAGGCCGAGCGGGCACGGTACCCCTGCTGTTTGGCCCTGTTGTAGTATTCGTCCTTTCCCGACATAGTCAGCTCACCGGAGTTCCGAACCTGGACCACCCGTGAACTGAAATCGCATTCGCGCTCATACCGAATGAGACGCCGTCGGAGCGGAAAGAGATGTCGAATGGTATCGAGGCAAACCCCGAATGTCCTTTCATAGCGGTTGTTGTGACTCTGTTGGCACCGTTAACTTAGGAAGCGACGACAACGGCGAACGAGCAGCTACCGAAATCACTCCGAGCACCCGCATGGAAGCCCCTGACCGCTCGACTCGGGGGCTTCCTGCGGTAGGTCCCGGTCGAAGCACTCTCTCCGGGGACTTGTTCGCCGATCAGCACGGTCGCTCAGTTAACACTGCCGGGAGCGGTCGAAAGAGATTTAGCTGTCCCTTTCCCTTCAGCCGGTGACCTGTCAGGTCCCGTCGTGGCGAACCTGCCCCTGCCGGATGACCTCCTTCACGTCGTTGACGCCGGCGCGTCGGACCACGGCCCGTACCGGGCTTCGGACACCGGATAGGTTCGGCGATTCGCCGTCCAGGACGACCAGTTGGGCGGGACGGCCTTCTTCGATAAGCCCGCAGTCGAGGTTGGCAACTTCAGCGCCGTGCACCGTGGCCATGGCGAGCACCTCCCTGCTTGAGAGGTCCGTCAGTTTCTCGGTGAACTCCATCTCGCGGAACATCGAGGGGCTGTTGAGCATGACGTTGTCGGTCCCCAGCGCGACTGTCGTCCGCTCGTATAGCTCATCGATTGGCGGGATTCCCACGTCGGTAGTGGCGTTCGACCGTGGACAGACCACGACTGGCGTTTCGCTGTCGGCTATCCGTTCGAGATGGAGCTGTTCGGCGTGAACCATGTGGACCAGAAAGTCGGGGTCCAGGTCGAGCGCCGGGTTGATGTCCGTGCTGTCGACCTCCCCGGCGTGGATGCCGAACAGCTTACCAGCGCCTGACGTGGCCCTCCGTTCCCGGGAGAACTCGGCGTCGTTGGCACCGCTCGCACCGAACCCGTCGCTGGCCTCCATCGCCTCGATGGACTCCCGGCCGAGAATGACGCCCTCTATCTCCCGGCCCGCCAGAGCCTCGCGTATCGCTTC
>PXQO01000026.1 GCA_003021285.1 Halobacteriales archaeon QH_2_65_14
CGTCGACGGTCACGTTCGTGTCGCTGGCCGAGGCGTAGTTGGTCGCGCTCGCTGACACCGTGTACCCGTCGTCGACGTTGACGTCCACGCCGGAAATCGTGTACGACGCGGTGTCGTTCTCGCCCGCGAGCGTCACCGTCGTCGAGTCGCTCGTCTCGACTACGTCGACCGTGACTGTCACGTCCTCACCGGGGTCGACGGCGTCCAGCGAGAGCGTCCCGCTTATCGCACCGGCCTCTGCGTAGTCGAGCGCGAAGTCCTGTGTCGTCGCCGCGTCCGCCTCGACAGTGACCAGCGCCGACTCGGTCGTGAAGTCGGTTGCCTCGACCTCGACAGTGTACTCACGGTCCGGCAGGTCGTCGACCACGTACTCGCCGTCGACACCGGCCGTCGTGTTCGCCACCTCGTCGGCCGGGTCGGTGCTTTTCCCCTCGTAGACGGTCACGTTCGCACCGGAGATTGGCTCACCTGCGCCCGGCGTATTCTCGGGTTGAGCGGTGCCACCCGACGCCGTCACCGTGCCGTTGATGCTACCGGTCAGACGCTCGAACGCGAAGTCGACGTTCCCTGTCGTCTCACCCACGTCCACCAGGACACCGGTAGCGTCCGCCGGGTCGGTGTAGTTGGTGCTATCCGCGCTGGCCGTCACCGTGTACCCGTCGTCGACGTTGACGTCCACGCCGGAAATCGTGTACGATGCGGTGTCGTTCTCGCCCGCGAGCGTCACCTGCGTCGAGTCGCCCGTCTCCGTGACCTCGACGGTCACCGTCACGTCCTCGTTGCCATCGACCACGTCCAGCGTGACGTTACCGTTTATCGAACCCGCCTCGGCGTAATCGAGCGCGAAGTCCTGCTGGACTCCCTCGTCGGTCCCGAGAGAGACGAGCGCCGAGTCCGTACCGAAGTCGCTCGCCGAGACCTCGACGGTGTACTGGCCGGCCGAGAGGTTCCCGACGACGTACTCGCCATCGGCGTCGGTCGTCGCGTTCGCAACCTCGTCACCGGGTGCGGTGCTGTTCCCCTCGTAGACGGTCACGTTCGCACCGGAGATTGGCTCGCCAGACCCGGGCGTCTGGTCGGTGCTGGTGTTGCCCGACGCCGTCACCGTTCCACTGACGGTGCCGCCGGCCACCGTGACAGTGAGCGGTGTCGTCTCGCTGTCGTCGTCGCTGAAGATACCGATCTCGTACTCACCGGCGGGAACCTCGACCGTGAGATTCTCGAGCGCGATGGTCGTCTGTGCCGGCCGGTCGACCGGACTCGACGTGCCCGAGGCGGCCATGTCGACGAACTCCGTGGCGATGGTCGCGTTCTCGTCGAGGGGTTCGCCCGCCGGCGCGAGACGAACCTCGACATCCTGGAGTGCACCCTCGTCACCGAGGTTCTCGAGGTCCGCCGAAACGTCTATCTCCGAACCGCTCTGGGCGGTGTCGGGCGCGTCGAGGTTCGACACCGTGATTTCGCCCTCGTTGAGAATGCCGACGACTTTCTCCTGAACCAGAATCGCGTCCGTGAGACTGATGGTTCCGTCGCGGTTCAGGTCCGCAGTATCTGCGTCGAAGGCCGTCCCGGGGTCGCGGATGCCCACGACCTCCTCCTGGATCAGTATCGCGTCGCTGAGTCCGACGTTGTCGTTCCCGTTGACGTCACCCAAAATCGTATCCGCCGTGACGTTGTCGGGCGCTGTCTGGGAGGCCAGCGAGTCGACGTCGTCCGTCGATGCCGCCCCAGCACCCCCGACGAACGCCAGTGCAAACACCGAAAATACCACGATTGTCGCCAGAACGATTCCCCTCGTTGTCTCTCGTGTATCGGTCATTGTGTTTCCTTGCGAATCGATATCGGATTGCGTTTCGAAGCCGCGCGATTAGAACCCACCATCCACGAGCTAAACATGTCCAGTGGGTTCATTTTCTCGGTACAATCGTTCCGGGATAGTACAGGATGATACAAAAGGTTATTCACTAATTCAATACTGGTGCGGTCTGCCATTCAACGAAGGTAACATTTCTTTTTTCGCCACCCGCCGGCATCGCGCCAGGCGGTACTGACGCCGGACGGAAAAGCGGACGTCAGGCGGTCAGTCGCCAACGGCCGGGACTCGGAATCAGGCGACGTTGAATCCTTTGTCGCGGAGGAAATCCTCGACGCGACCCATGTGGTTACCCTGCAACTCGATCTGGTCGTCGTCGACAGTCCCCCCACAGGCGAACTTGGATTTGAGGTCCGACGAGAGGCTGTCCATGTCGACGTCGCTTGGGTCGAATCCTTCGATGATCGTTACCTCTTTCCCGTAGCGGCGCTCGTCGATGCGGACGTTGATCTCCTGGGAGTCTTTTGCCACGTCCTCACAGACGCAAAGCTCCTCGGGCAGCCCGCACGTCGAGCAGACTTCCGACATTACAGTTCCGTCCTACGAAACGGTCCTATTAAACACTGTCGGGACAGCAAGCCCCCTGGCCACAGCGAGCCGCGGTTTGGGCCGGTAAGCCGGCTCAGAAGGGCGCGTATGTGTGATGTTGACATTTTTCGGAAGCGCCCGCGTTCACCGCCGACCCGGCGAATCCGCGTCAGGACGGCGCTCACAGTGTACAGCAGTCATCTCGCACTCTCGCGCACCCGGTCGACCAGTTCGACTGCCCTGTCGGCGTCTTCTTGCGAGACTGTTTCGCCGTATCGTGCCCGTTCGTGCAGTTCGACGAAGCGCCGGGCGTTCCTGCCTGCGTTGACGTCATCGAGATACTGGCGCATCGTCTCCCCCGTTTCGCGCGGCCGATAGCGCCCTTCGAGTATCAACACGAGACGTTCGTAGGCTCGCTCGACGTCCGTCGCCGGGTCGGACCGACGCTGGAATCTGATAACGAACGCCCGGAAGAGCCGACCCGTGAAGGTGGACTGTCGGACCCACGCCCCGACTCCGAGCAGCGCGATCAGGACGAGCAGGAACTGTTCACGTGACGGGAGCGGTACCAAGAATCCATCGTCCTCCTCTTGGGTCGCCTCCACCGGGTTGGTCGGACCGCTTTGCTCCAGAAGCGACTCCTCCAGGGAGTCCGAATTGGCCGGGGCGGCATCGACGTCGGGAAGGTCACCCGTGTCCGGCGGATCGGATTCCTCGATTTCGAGTTCGTCGACGGACACCGGGTCACTCGAACCCCCGCCCGAACCGCCACCCGACCCCGAGTCGCCACCCGACCCCGCCTGGTTGACCGCGGCCTGTTCGGCCTGGCGTCGCGGCACCGACGGGGTGGGGTCGAACTCGACCCAGCCGACCTCGGGGAAGTAGACCTCGACCCAGGCGTGGGAGTTCAGCCCCCGGACGAGATAGCGGTCGTCGCCGGCGCGTTCCCCCGGCGAGTAGCCGACTGCCATCCGGGCCGGGATGCCCTCCGACCGGAGCATCGCCACCATCGTCGTCGCGAAGTACGTACAGTAGCCCGCCTCCATCTCGAACAGGAACGCGTCGGCGATGTCACCGTCGGGACGGTCCACATCGAGGGAGTACTCCCGGTTCATCTGGAGCCACTCCTGGACGACCAGCGCGGTCTCGTAGGGGTTTTCCGCGTTCTGGGTGATGTGTTCGGTGCGCTCCCGGAGACGGTCGGGCGTGCTCGCCGGCAACTGCGTGTAGGTCTCGACGACCTCTTCGGGGTAGTTCTCGCCTGCCCCGGCCAGTTCCTCGGCGGACGGGTTCGGCACTTCACTGACCACTTCGAACTCTTCGCCGACACGGAGCGTCCTGGCGATAGTGAACCCGCCGTCATCGTTCACTTTCACGTCGCCGGCGACCTGGTGATCGATAGAGATCGGTCGCCACGCCGTCGGGAGCTGTTCGACGAGCGTGAGGACTTCGATCTGCTGTGTCAACTGTTCGGTTTCGCCGGGCGGCCCCTCGATGTCCGCGTTGGCGTACACCGTCTGTGTGCCGGTCCGTACCCATCCGTCGCCGGTGTACCGGTCGTAGCCGGCCGTTCGCCAGTACCGCGGCTGCTCACTCTGCACGGTATATCGGGGTTCCGGCGTCAGTTCAATCGTGCCGGCGATGTCGAGCGAGTTGCCCGATCCGACCACGTTGTCCTCCATCGTCGGCGTTCCCTGTCCGTCCCCGACGAACGTGACTGGAGTGGCGGCTCCGCCCGGAACGACTGTTATCACCAGCGGCGCTACGACCATCAGTGCGACGATGATCGTCGCGTGGTCAGCGCCACTCGACCAGGCAGTCGTCCTGCGTTCGTCGCTCCGTTCGACGTCGCCAAACGCGACCAGCACGCCGGCGGCGACGACTCCGAGCAGTGTGATCCCCGTGCCCGCGTCGCCGGTCAGGACGAGATACCCGAGCATGCCGCCACTGACAGCCGCGGCACCGACGTACTGGCGTCGCAGCGCGAGAAACCAGGTCACGAACACCGGCGTCGGCGCGACAGTCAGCGCCCAGATGTCGGCTTCCTCGATGCGAAGCACGGTCTGTCCGGTCAGCAACTCGATGTTGTTGCTGACGAGTTCCCAGACCTCGACGGAGGTAGTCACTGACAGCATGTGCCACATGACGCCGCCGACGAACAGCACGCCGCCGATGGCGAGTGCGACCGACACGCGGATGAACCGGGAGAGAATCGTCGCGGCCACCAGCGGGGCCAGCACCACCGGGTAGAACAACAGCGGGTCTCCGACCGTCGCGACGACCTCGTACAGCACGGCGAGGTAGGAGAGCATCACGCCGAGTGCACCCGCAAGCGCGAGCAGACGGGCTGGCGACACGTCGACTGCCTCCGCATCGAGGGCACCGCTCCGGGTGCTCATGTCGTCACCTCCTCGTCGCCGCCCAGCATTTCGACTGACTCGGGAAGCCCGTCGTCCGTACGGTCGTCCGTTTCCTTGCCGTCGGAATCCCCGCCATCGTGGTCGTCCCGCCCCTTCCGGGAGTCGACGAACTGCTCCCCCTCGCCAGTCCGTTCGAGCAGTTCCTGGACCTGATACTCGGTGTCCGCGAGCCGGACGACGAGGTTCCGCTGTCCGAACCTGATTGCGACGTCGGCCGCCGCCGCGTCGATGGGAGCGACGCTCCCGGCGGTCGTCCGGGCCAGCAGCCGAAGCACGTCCTCCCGGTGGCCCGGCCCCTGTCCCGGTGCGAGGTCCCCGTCGGGCACGGCGAGTTCGACGTTGAATCCCGCATCCAGGGCGAGGTCGGCAATCGTCGCCGCCAGCCGTGCCATCTCGTCGACTTCGCCCCGCGGGGCCGTCCCGACGATGGTAATCGTCTCGGAGCGTTCCGACGGTGCGAACTCCATCACCAGAAACTCGTCGTGTTTCGCGCTCGACTTCCAGTGGATGTGCCGGAGCGGGTCGCCGGGCCTGTACTCGCGGAGCCGTTCGAACTCCTGGCGCTCGGCTTTGAGCGCGTCGAAGAAAAACGGTGACAGGATGGTGTTCCCGGACAGCGCGTAGCGGCGCGGGTAGACCACGACCTCGGTCATCCCACCGACGTTGACGCCGCGTTCGACAAGCCCGAGTGGGCCCAGCTGTTTGACTGTCGGCGGGCCGAGACTGTACAGGACTGTCAGCCCGGAGCCGGTGACCGATACCGTGAGCGTTCGCGAGTCGCCGGAGTAGCCGGCCTCGACCGACGACAGCTCGACGGTCGGCGGGTCAGCCCGGTACACGATGATCGCGCTGCCGACGAGGGCGGCAAGCGTCGGTGCGGCGATTGCGTTGAGCGACCGGGAACCGAACTGCCAGCCCATGAACACGGCGACCACGACGATGGCCGCGGCTGCCCGTCCACGTGGTGTGAGTTTCATTCGATTTCGACCGAGGCGAGCGCGTCGGTGACGACGCTGACACCGTCCTCGCTCCGGCCCGTCCTGATCCGGTGAGCGAGAACCGGGACAGCCTCCACCTGTACGTCGTCCGGAACGACGTACTCGCGACCGTTGAGGATTGCGCGACCCTGGGCAGCGCGAAGCAGCGAGATCGTCCCCCTGGGGCTGACGCCCAGATCGGCGTTTTCCCGCGTGTAGTTCGCGATGTCCGTCGCGTACGTCCGGATGTCCCGCGCGACAGTGGCGTTCGCTGCCGTCCGCCGGGCCTGGCCGAACTCCTCGAGGGTTGCGGTCGGTGTGAGTTCCTCGATGGGGTGGTCACCGACGGTGCGTTCCAGCATGTTGACCTCCTCGTGTGTGTCGGGATAGCCCAGCGTCACTTTCTTCATGAACCGGTCGACCTCGGCCATCGGCAGGTCGTAGGCCCGGTCGCTCTCGACGGTGTTTTGCGTGGCGATGACCGTGAAGGGGTCCGGTATCTTGTGGGTCTCGCCGTCGACTGTCGCCTGCTGTTCTTCCATCGCTTCGAGCAGCGCGCTCTGGGTCTTCGGCGGCGCTCGGTTGATCTCGTCGCCGAGCACGACGTTGGCGAACACCGGCCCGGGACGGAACTCGAACTCCTGGGTCTTCTGGTTGAATACGTTGACGCCAGTCACGTCGGAGGGCAACAGGTCGGGCGTGAACTGGACGCGCTTGAACGTGCCGTCGAACGACCGGGCGACTGCGCGCGCGAGCATCGTCTTTCCGACTCCCGGGACGTCCTCCAGCAGGACGTGTCCCCGACCCAGCAGCGCGGTCGTGACGTGTTCTATCTCCTCGTGGTTCCCAACGAGGACCGTCTCGACGTTCTCGACGACGCGTGCCACCAGGTCGCTTGCCGTTTCTACGTCCACGTCGTTCCTCTCTGGGGACGCGGCTCGATTCCTTTCCGTCTCCTTTATGTCTGTATCGGGGTTCGTCATATGTGTCCAGCACCGCACAGGGACGACAGGGTTCCCACTATGGGGGGTCCGTTTTCCCGACGCGCGGTCCAGTACGTTAGTTAGTTCCTTGCACCCGGAGCTTAGTAAGCGTACTGTCTCGGAAAGACGAAAGGAGCCGTCTCACGGATGCGGTGACAGTTTCCCCGGATGATCGACCACTCTCCAATCAACGCTATCGACAACCCTGTCAAAGTTATCTAGACCAGCCGCCAGCGCGCCGACGCCCGGCGCAAATCACGACCACGAACCCCTCGTTCGTGGCGTCTGTCGCCCGTCTGACGGGGGATTATGTGGCGAGCGACTGGAAAGCCACCAGGGAGCGCATGGCCGAAACAGAACACATCACGGTCGCCGAGGTGAGCGAGGGTCCCGGCGGGTCGGGCACGCCCGGAACCGACGTGTCCCTGCCAGTCGTCGAACTACTGACCGGGCGCGGATTCGTGACCGGGAAATCAGGCTCGGGGAAGTCGAATTCCGCAAGCGTACTGTGCGAGAAACTGCTCGACAACGGGTTCGGGCTGTTGATCGTCGACGTCGACGGCGAGTATTACGGGCTCAAAGAGGAGTACGAAATCCTCCACGTGGGCGGCGACGAGGAATGTGACATCCAGGTGACGACCGACCACGCCGAGAAACTGGCGTCGCTCGCGCTGGAAGGGAACGTTCCGATCATCCTCGACATCTCCAGCTATCTCGACGAGAGCGAGGCCGAGGAGCTACTGACCGCGGTGGCCCGTAGCCTCTTTGCGAAGGCGAAAAAGCAGAAACAGCCGTTCCTGTTGCTGGTCGAGGAGGTCCACGAGTACATCCCGGAGAAGGGGTCGGTCGGCGAGTGTGGCAAGATGCTCATCAAAATCGGCAAGCGCGGCCGCAAACACGGCCTGGGTATCTGTGGCATCAGCCAGCGCCCGGCCGACGTCAAGAAGGACTTCATCACGCAGTGTGACTGGCTGCTCTGGCACCGCCTGACCTGGAACAACGACACGAAGGTCGTCCGGCGGATTCTCGACGGCGAGTACGCCGACGCCGTCGAGAACCTGGACGACGGCGAGGGCTTTCTGATGACCGACTGGTCGGAAGCGGTCAAGCGCGTCCAGTTCTACCGCAAGCGAACCTTCGACGCCGGCGCGACGCCCGGCCTCGACGACTTCGAGCGGCCGGAACTGAAAAGCGTCAGCGACGACCTGGTCTCCGAACTCGAAGAGATCAGCGAGAAACAGGCCGCCCGCGAGGACCGCATCGCCGAGTTGCGCGAGGAACTCGACCGGAAGAACTCGCGCATCGCCGAACTCGAAAAGGAACTCCAGGACGCACGCGACATGAGCCGGATGGCCGACCAGTTCGTCGACGCGCTGGTCCGCCACGTCGAAGGGGCCGCCCCCGGGCGGACCGAACGCGAACGGATGCGCCGGTCGGGACAAGACCGCCCGGATGCCGCCCGGATTCCAGCGGGACCGCACGGAGCGTCGGCCGGAGATGCTCAGGGAACGTCGTCGGCGGACGATTCGGGAGCCTCATCGGCGGACGATTCGGGAGCCTCATCGGCGGACGATTCGGGAGCGTCCGAAGACGGTTCCGGGTTCGAGGCGTTCCCGGCGATGATGGAGTTTGCGGACGCGGACGCCGACGGTGCGGGGGTTGACGGCGCGAGCCGCCAGGAGAACGGCACCGGGACCACGAGCGGGTCCGAATCGAGCCCCGCGTCGGGCGCACCCGACACGGCGGGCCAGGACCACGAATCCGGAACTGCGACGGCGGGAACCGACCGGAGGCAGGGCGAGCGGTCCCGCGAGTTCAGCGCGGACCGGCTTCTCAACGAGTTGCACTCGGTGACGGAGCTGTCGATGGCGGAGACGCGCGAGGACCGGCGACGGCAGACTGCCCGCGAGGAAATCGAGTCGACGCTCCGGAGCGACGCCG
>PXQO01000027.1 GCA_003021285.1 Halobacteriales archaeon QH_2_65_14
ATGATCGCCAACGGCGGCATCGCGGTGCTGAAGTTCGGCGGCTTCCTGCTGACGGGGAGTCCGTCGATGCTCGCGGAGACGTACCACTCCATCTCCGATACGGGCAACCCGGTGTTGCTCCTCGTGGGCATCAAGTACAGCCAGCAAAACGCGACACGCACCCATCCATTCGGCTACGGGAAAGCCCAGTTCTTCTATGCCTTCCTCGTGTCGGTGTTGCTGTTCGGCATCGCGGGGTGGGAGAGCCTCAATCACGGCATCTCCGAGTTGCGCCACGGCGGCCACGAAATCGAGGAAGGCCCCGCGGAGTTCCTCGGGTTCACCATCGACATCCAGACGCCGGTCGACCCGTTCTGGATCGCCGTCGTCATCCTGGTCGGCGCAATCGGCTTCGAGGTCTATGCCTTCCTGAAGGCCCGGGCGGAACTCGTCCGGCAGATGCGGACCTACGGCTGGTCGGGCTACCGCGAGGCGTTCGAACGGACCAGCGACCTCACGACGCTGACCGCCTTCACCGAGGACACCATCGCACTGCTCGGCCTCTTTGCCGCGCTCATCGGGATTTCCGCCACGCGCGTGACCGGCGACCCGGTCTACGACGCGGCAGCGACGGTCGTCATCGGCATCCTGCTGATGGTCTTCGCGGTGGCGCTCGCTATCGAGAACAAGCGACTCATCGTCGGCGAGAGTCTGCCCAAAGACGTACAGGCGGAGATGCAGACGGCCATCGAGAACCACGACGGTATCGCCCACGTCGACGACTTCCGGACGATGTTCATCGGCGCGGGCAAGGTGCTCGTCACGGCGGACGTGAGCTTCGACCCGGACCTCAACACCGAGGACATCGACGAGGACGTCGGGGAAATCGAGCGGAAAATAAAGGAGATCGACGACCGCGTGAAACTGGTGTACGTCGAGCCCGAAGTGTGACCTCGCCTCTCCCGGGGAGTATCAGTCGGAGACGAACCGGTCGGACAGTCGCTCGCGAACGACCAGCAGGCTGGGAAGGAGCGTGAGGACGGCGACGAACGCGAAGATGATCGCGGTCGCGGTCACGATGCCGAACCGCTGGAGCGGGGGCGAGAGTGCGAGCGCGAGCACGCCGAACCCGTGGATGCTGTAGTCGACGCCGAGGCCGATTGCGAGGCTCGTGATGACGGCCGTTTCACTGTTGAACGGGATACCCAGAAGCGCCATCGCGCCGAGCAGCCAGGTGAGCGCCGCGACGACCGGGAGGACGATGACGACACCCTGGGTCGGTGACCGGTACCGGACCCAGAACAGGAGGGTGAGAAAGAGGAGAATAACCGCCAGGGTGACCACGAACGCCTGGACGAGCGTCTCCAGCAGTGCGTCCTGGAGGACGGCAGTCGTCACCGTTCCGCCGGTTGCGACGGCGCTGAGAGTGGTCCCGGTAGCACGCGACTCGACCATCGTGGCAAACGCACGGGTGTCCTCAGCGATGGTCTGTGCGGATTCGGCGCTCCTGACGCTGAGCGTGAGGCGGGCCGACGTTACCTCCCCGCCGTCGCGGCTGAGGACCGCCGATGCCGCTTCCTCGTCGGCCCCGAAGAGTTCGGCATAGACCCGCTCGACGTTCTCGTTCGGGAGTCCGTCGCCCGTCGTGTCCGCCTCCTCGACTGTCGCCGCGAACGTCTCGTTGTCCGCGGCCACGGTGCGGATGACCGTGTGTGGTCCCTCGACGGCCGCGACGCCGTCGGGCCGACGCTGAATCGCACTCCGCTCCCGGACGTTCCTCGTTGCGTCGTCGATTGCGGTCAGCGTGGCCCCCGAGGCGACGTCACCCCGTAACAGCACCGTCGACTGGCCGCCCTCCCCCCGGACCTGGAAGTTCTGGCTCAGGTACGCGAAGTCGTCGCTGATGGTGTAGGTACCGGGTTCGAGCGGGCCGGGCAGGTACCCCGTCCAGGCCGGCGGGTCCTCCGGCAGGAAATCGGCCTCGTTGAACTCGGTGTCGATTGTCGTCGCTCCGAAGATGCCGCCGGTCGTCAACAGCAGGGTGACCGCGAGAACAGCGACCGGTGCGCCCGTCGCCAGCGAGGAGATTCCCGCGAGAACCCGGTTTGCACTCCCCGTCGACGCACCGAACGCGGGCTTGTCGCGAGCCCACCCCAGCCGACCTTCGAGGAAGGTATCGACCTCGATTTTCAGTGCGGGCAGGAAGACCCCGAAGGCGACAAACGTGGCGACGATGCCGCCGGAACTGAGCACGGCGAAATCCTGGATTGCAGGGAGCGGACTCACCACGTTCGAGAAGAACCCGACGGCGGTCGAGAACGTGGCTGCCGCCAGCGCGAGCACGACGCTCCCGAAACCCACCGCCATCGCGGTCCCAACTGCGGTCGACACGTCGCCGTCAGCCGCCGCGGCGTCGACCATCATCTCACCCCCCTCGGGTGTCGTCTCGACGTCGAGCGAGCCCGCTCTGGCCTCCCGGTAGCGCATCACGACGTGGATTGCGTAGTCAATCGAGAGGCCGATCAGCAGGAACGGAACGGCGATGAGAATGACGTTCATCGGAATCTGGAGCCAGCCCATGATGCCCTGGAGCCACAGCATGACGACGACGATGCCGAGAATGGCGAGGACGACGTCCGTGACGTCCCGGTAGGCGATTCCCAGGACGAACAGAATGAGAACGAGCGCGACGGGCGTGATGATGGCGAAGCTATCGCCCGTGGCGTTCGACGACGCCTCGTTGCTGATCCCCTGTCCGAAGACGAACGCGTCGCCGAAACGCTCGTCGACGAGTTCGGCGAGCGCGACCTGTGCGTCGTATGCGGCCTGTGGCTCCTCGTTTTCGCCGCTGTCGTCGACCTGCGAGACGAACATCAGGCGCGCTTCCGCCTCGGTCCCACCGGGCTGGTAGTCCCCGGGCAGGAACTCGAAGGCGTCGGCGTCGGCCGGGAGCGGGTCGGTCTCGTCCGGGTCGAGTATCCTCGCGAGCAACGACTCGAACGCCGACTCGTCGAGCGCTTCGAGTGCCGAGCGCTGCTCGGCCAGCGACGGCGTCCCCGTCGGTGGCTGTTTCCCCTCGGCCTCGGCCCGTTCGAACACCGCCGCGGTGGCGACGAGGTTCTCGATGCCGACGAACCCCTGGTCGGTCAGCGTGGCATCGATATCGGGGTCGTCACGGGCTGTAGCCTGCAGTTCCAGCCCCGCGAGCAGTGACTCTCGGGTAAGCACGTTCCCCCCTTCGTCTCTGACGACGAGCTGGGCGGGAACAGTGTCGTCGCCGGCGTAGTTGTTCTCGATGAAATCAGCCGCCTCGAACTCGGGCGAGTCCACCTCGAACTCACCGATACCCGCGTCCTCCGTCTCGCCGACGGCGGCCCCTGGGGCGACAAGGGCCGTTACGAGCAGGACACCGACGACGACCAGCTTGCTGTGCGTACTGAGCCACTCCGCGTACCGCCGAGAGTACCGTCCGATCATCGCTGGCCGAATCGTTCGTCCAGCACAACAGTTCCAGCGCCGATTGAGAGTCCCACACCCACAACAGCCGATACCCTGAACATACCACCAGTTCAGTAGTCAGAATATAAACAGTTACCGATTGGAGTCGGGACGACTCCAACCAGTACGTACGTCGAGTTCGTCCCCGGTCGTGGCAGTCCACGAGGTGGCGGACGCTGAACCACTTGTCGACCCTCGGCTCCGAACTCACGAAGGGGAGGCGCGACTCCATCCTGCAAGCAACAAGCCAGTAGGTGGTACTGAATCGAATCTACCACTAGACTCAAGAGTACACGAGTGAAAATAGACCGGTACCGAAGGTACAATGGTTCTATCGTCTCCGAACCGAGCGGATAGGGTGTCTGTTGGCGGCATTTGTAGCCGTGACTGGAACCGGACGCGGGAGTGGCACAGGAGGGGCCGAAACGAATGAATCGGCGCGCCCGCCGGATGCGAGCCGCCGTTCTCGCCGCGCTCGCAATCGGTGTGGTCCTCGCAATCGGGATGGGTGTGAGCGTCACCGGTGCCGGTTCGACCACAGCGCCGACCGGGACAGCGACGGCCGAGGTGTCTGTCGCTGACTATCCGGACGGCGACGCCACGTCCCCAGTACAGCACAGCCTCCCGGATGGAACGACGAACGCCGGTGTGCAACTCGGCGAGCATGACTCCCAGACCGACGCCGGTGACGGGCCGGACAGTGAATTCCTGCTCGTCTACATCGAGTCCGGCGACCCGCCACGACCGGGAGTGACGGTCGAAACCCTCAAAGACCGGGCGAACCGGACCCAGGCACCGCTCGAACGCTACGCGGACCGAACCCCGGGCGTCACGGTCGAGAACAGCTTCTGGCTCGGGAACATCGTCGTCGTGCGCGTCGACCGCGACCGGGTCGACGTGGCCGACCTCGCCGCCGTCGAGAACGTCGCACGTGTCCGGCCGAATTTCGAGGTGTCCGCGACGAACTCGGCGGGGACAGACACAGCGATTGACCCGACACGAGCGACCGTCGAACTGGCACCGACTCCAGCGTCGTCGGACCTCACCTGGGGGCTCGACGAAATCAACGCATCGGCGGTCTGGACCGAGTACGGAACCAAGGGTGAGGGAGTCACCGTCGCCGTACTCGACACGGGAATCGACCCCGACCACCCGGACATCGAGCTCAACAGGTGGGGCGAGTGGGACGAGTCCGGCAATCCAGTCGGCACCAGCCCGCAGGATTACGACAGGGAACGCACTCCGGGTGGACACGGAACCCACGTCAGCGGAACGGTCAGCGGTGGCGACGCGGGTGGGATACACATCGGCGTCGCACCGAACGTGACCCTCGATCACGGTGCGGTTCTGACCGACTGTGACGCGCACAACTGTGGTGGAACGCTCGCCCAGATCATCGCCGGCATGCAGTGGGCGGTCGACAACGACGTCGACGTTCTCTCGATGAGTCTCGGAGCCATAGGATATTATGAAGAATTCATCAGCCCGATTCGTGATGCACGGAGCGCCGGCACCATCGTCGTCGCGTCGTCAGGCAACGGTGGCGACGGAACGACCAGTTCCCCCGGCAACGTTTACGATACATTCAGCGTCGGGTCCTCGGATTGGAACGCGGACATCGCTTCGACTTCGTCGGGCGAGGTGATTGACACGGCCGACGACTGGGGTTCCGACGCGCCCGACGACTGGCCCGCGGAGTACGTCGTCCCGACCCTCTCTGCGCCGGGCGTGCTCGTCAATAGTTCGCTTCCGGGTGGCGACTACGGGCACAAGAACGGGACGAGCATGGCGGCACCGCACGTCTCCGGCGCGATTGCGCTTCTGCAGTCGGCAACGGGGGTGGACCTGGACGTCGACGACCTCGAAACGGTCCTCGTCGAGACGGCCTGGAAACCCCCGGGTGAGCCCGACAACCCCGACACTCGTTACGGCAACGGCATCATCGACGTCAAAGCGGCGGTCGACCTGGTCAAACAGGGCTCCGAGTTCAACGCGACGGTCAACGCGACGAACTCGCCGGTCGCCGAAGGCGACCTACTCGAAGTCACTGTCGACGTCGAGAACATCGGCAACTGGACCGCCACCCAGCAACTCACGCTTTCCGTAAGCGACAGCCAGCAAGACGCGGCTACAGACAGCATCCTCGCCACCGAGGAGGTGACGCTCGACGACGGAGCCAACACGACGGTGACGTTCACGGTCGATACGTGGAACGAATCGATGGGCGTCGGGGACTACGACGTCGAGGTCGCCACGGACAACAGCACGGCGACGACGACAGTCACCGTCGAACACGGGGTCGGGACCTACGCGAACGAGGACGGCATCGTTCGGACGAGCGGGGTGTTCGCGGCGCTCAACGACTGGCGTGACGACACGGTCGACAGCGACCTGGTCTTGGACGTCGTCGACGCGTGGCGGAGCGAGAACTCGGTCGCCTGAAATCGAGATTGCGGTCAGTGCTTTTTGAACACTACTCCTGTAAACAAGCCAAAAGCCCTTAAATAGGGAACCATAACGAAGTGGTATGACAGCCGGCCCGGCAGACGAACGCGGTTCCGACGGGTCCGCGCGAGCGGCCGGGTCGACGTCGACGGCGGAGACCGCCGAATCGGACTCGACGGCCGACGCGACCGGAACCACAGGTGCGTCGAATCCGGCGGAGGCGTTCAAGCAACTAGGCAACGAAACCCGCGTCGGCGTCGTCCGGACGCTGGCCGAGGAGGGACCGTGTTCGTTCTCGACGCTGTTCGAGCGAAGCGACAGGGACACCTCGGCCGGATTCGCCTACCACCTGCGCCAGCTCGCCGACGGGTTCGTCCGCCAGCGCGAGGACGAACAGTGGGAGTTGACCGCGGCCGGCCGCGAGGTCGCGCGGGCGGTCCAGGCCGGCCTGTTCGCCGACAGCGCCGACGTGACTGTCGACCTCGTCGACGCGTGTCCCGTCTGCCGGGAGCGCGGGCTGACACTCGACGCCATCGACGGCGTGGCGGAAATCGCCTGCCAGGAGTGTGACAGCGCTATCCTGAAACTG
>PXQO01000028.1 GCA_003021285.1 Halobacteriales archaeon QH_2_65_14
GGCGGCTGAAACGAGTCACTCGATGAAGTCGGGTTCGACGCGTTTCTCCTCGATTTCGTCGGCGAGGTGGTCGCGGAACTGCTCGACCGGGACGTCCTTGCGTTCGTTCTCGAAGCGGTCGCGGACGGAGACCGTGCCGGCCTCCGCCTCGGTGTCCCCGACGACGAGCATGTACGGGACCCGGTCGTCGTGGGCCTGCTGGATCTTCTTGCCGACCGTCCAGGAGCGGTCCTCGATTTCGACGCGGAACTCGGCGAGGTCGCGGTTCTTGAGCCGCTTGGCGTAGCCGATGTTGTCGTCCGAGACGGGAAGGATGCGGACCTGCTCGGGGGCCAGCCAGGTCGGGAAGTTCCCCCCGAAGTGCTCGATCATCACGCCCATGAACCGCTCGATACTGCCCAGCAGCGCGCGGTGGACCATCACCGGCTGGTGGTCGCGGTTGTCCTCGCCGACGTAGGTCAGGTCGAGCCGGTCGGGGATGTTGAAATCGAGCTGGACGGTCCCGATGGTCCACTCCCGACCGATGGCGTCGACGGCGTCCAGCCCGATTTTCGGGCCGTAGAACGCGGCCTCGCCCTGCTCGACGTCGTAGTCGAGTCCCTCCGATTCGAGGGCGTCACGGAGCGCGGCCGTCGCTTTCTCCCAGATATCGTCGCCGCCGACCGAGTGTTCGCCCCTGGTTTCGAGCTTGTACTGGACATCGAGACCGAACTCCCCGTAGATGTCCTCGATGATCTCCAGCGTCCGGACGATCTCGTCCTCGATCTGGTCGGGCCGGATGAACGCGTGGCCGTCGTCCTGCGTGAGCCCGCGCACGCGGAGCAGTCCCGAGAGTTCGCCCGACTGTTCGTTCCGGTAGACGGTGCCAAACTCGGAGAACCGGACCGGCAGGTCCCGATAGGAGTACTGGCCCTGCTGGTAGATGTAGGCGTGGTTCGCGCAGTTCATCGGCTTGAGCCCGTACTCGGTGTCGTCCTGTTCCCAGAGGAAAAACTCCCCTTCGGACCCGAAGAAATCCAGATGGCCCGACTCCTCCCAGAGTTCCTTCTTGTTCAGTTCGGGCGTCCAGACCTCGTCGTAGCCCAGCTGTTCGTTTTTGACGCGGATGAACTCCTCTAGCTCCCGCCTGATTTGCATCCCGCTGGGGTGGTAGTGGGCACAGCCCGGCGAGTGGCCTGGCACCGAGAACAGGTCCATCTCCCGGCCGATCTTGCGGTGGTCCCGCTCTTTGGCCTTCTCGCGGCGTTCGATGAACGCTTCGAGGTCCTCCTCGCTCTCGAAGGCCGCCCCGTAGACGCGGGTGAGCTGGTCGTTGTCCTCGTCGCCACGCCAGTAGGCCGCCGAGATGTCCAGCAACGTGATCGCGCCGATCTCCCCGGTGGCGGCGACGTGGGGGCCCTGACAGAGGTCCTGCCAGCCGTCCTGGACGTAGAAGGAAACGACCTCCTCGTCGGCCGCCTCCTCGTCGAGGATGTCCCGCTTGTAGAGGTTGTCCTCGTAGATTTCGAACGCCTCATCCCGGGAGCGCTCGACGCGTTCGAGGTCGTAGTCCGCTTCGAGGATTTCCTGCATCTCCGCCTCGATCTCGGCGAGCGCCTCCTCGTCGAGGTCGACCCCGGCGACGTCGTAGTAGAAGCCCTCGTCCGTCGGCGGCCCGATGGCGAGGTCCGCCTCGGGGTAGAGCCGCTGGAGCGCCTGTGCGAAGACGTGTGCACCCGTGTGGCGGAGTACCTGCAGGTACTCGTCGCTGTCCTCGGTGACGATTTCGAGTTCGCAGTCGGATTCGAGCGGCGTCGCCTTGTCGACGAGTTCGCCGTCGACCACCCCGGCGACCGTATCCCGACCCAGACCGGGACCGATCTCGTAGGCGACGTCCTCGACCGTCGAACCGTGCTCTACCTCCATCTCCGAGCCGTCCGGAAGGACGACAGTTACCGTAGACGCTTGGTGTGACATAGATGTACCTCCCCCACGAAATGACTGCGGGGATGCTGGAACTGCGGCTGGTCCGGCCCAGCCAACGACAGAACCGGCAGGTGTCTCTTACGTCCGGCCTGTAAAACGGACACCTACCATCGTGTGCCCCCGTATCCAGTCAGCACGCAAAAAGATTGCGCTCCACCGCGGGGTGGCTCCTCGACTCATAGTGGTTGTTGTGATTAGTTACTGCCGTGGAGTCACAGATATCCCGTTTCAGGGGCCCAAAAAAGTCACAACAACCACTATCACTCACCGCCGGGAAACTCCTGGAAGAGCGAATCGTAGTCGTCCTCGAACCCGGCGGTCGCGGGGTCGGCTTCCGCTTCGAGTTCCTCGACGCGCTCGACCATCTCCTGGTACTCCTCGCTGTCCTGTAACTCGGAGGGCGTCTTCTCGGCCTCCAGGGTGGCTTTCTTCGAGGAGAGGGCGTAGTACTCCTGGAGCGTCTCGTTGTACTCGTCGCGCTCGCGCATGCTCCCGACGGCGTCGTCGAGGTCGTCGCGCATGATGGGTTTCGTGAGGTAGTCGTCGAACTCCATCGACACGATGTCGAAGTCGGGGTCGACTGCCGTCACCATGACGACCCGGCAGTCGAGGCCCTGTGCCCTGATGCGTTCGAGCACCTCGTCCCCCGAGTAGTCGGGCATCTGGCGGTCGAGAAAGACGATGTCGACGTCCTCGTCGACCTTTTCGAGCGCCTCCTCGCCGCCGTACGCCGTCCGGACGCCGTAGTCCATCTCCAGCCACGTCGTGTACAGGTCCGCGATGTCCCGCTCGTCGTCGACGATGAGGATTGTGAGTTCGTCAGTCATAGCCTGGAGTGACTCCCGTGGAGATGCCTCCCGAAGACGCTCGACCGACGACGGAACGCGACCGGCCTACCGGAGGCTGTCGAGCGGTGGCCCGAGTGTCCATCTCTGCCGTACACAACCCCCCTATCGGAGACTGGAATTAAAATAGTATCGGCCCAAGTATCACTGAATGAATCGACCAATGGCACGCCCCAGTGTCGCTACCTCCGAGGGACCAGCGCCGGTCGCACGGAGGTAACTCCTTGGTGGCTCCACTCGTACCTGCGTGTATGGAGTCGACGGACCCGACAGTCATCCGCTCGATTGCGGTCAGCGTCGAGGACGTCGTTGCGACAGCGGAGCTGAATCGGACCACGAGCCGACGCGCGGCCCTCCGGGTGACACCACCGTACAGCGGTCGGATGCGCGCGCGGTTGCACGTCGAACGTCCTCCCGCCGAGGCACACGACAGCGCCCCGTCACCGTCTCCCTTCCACGTCACGCCGGATGCACTGCTCGGCGACGTTCCGTCGTATCCGCGACCGGCAGACACGGAGGACGAACTCCGGGACGACCCGACGGCGTCCTACACCGTGGAGCGCCATCACGAACGCCACGCCGCCGCCGTCGAGGAGTGGCGCGCGACAGTGGCAGACGCTATCTGCGAGCAGGCCACTATCGATACTCCGGCGGGTCCATGCGAGGTGAGCGTCGTGACGCTCGGTACGTCTGACGAGCCCCTGAAACGCGACGAAAGGAGCGAATAAAAGTTCTCCCCCGTGCTACGCCCGTCGTAAATCGTCCGTTAGGCGGTATTAAACTGTCTCTGCATGCGTAAAACGTCGCTAAACAGAATGAAGGCTCGGCCGGTTATATGGTGGTATCGGCCATATCACTGTGTACGGCAATCCCCATGTCAAGTTCCTCCCTCGACATCGCCGCCCTGTTCGGTGAAGTCGGCCGCCCTTCCCAGCTTCTCGTCCGTCTCGTCAAGCGGGTCGCCTTCTGGGCTGCCATCGTTCTCCCGTTCCTGCACCTCTCGTTGCTCGTGATGGGCCCCAACTCCCGGTCGGCACTCATCGCGTTCATCGTACTGGTGCTTCTGAACGTCGTCGCGCTGTACATCGGCCATCCCTACGCAAGGCGGTGAATCGAATCGGCTCCCTGCCCGAATCCGCACCGCTGACCCCGTCCCGCCCGTCAGTTTGGTCAATATCTTTAAACCGTTCGGGGTGCTACAGCACGTATGGCCGCATACGGCCGGCCGTCCCTTCGAGACCTGTTCGACGACGCACCGACCCCGCACATTGCGCACCCACCGAAGACCCACCACATGGATTTCTACCTGGCGACCGACGGGTCGTTCCGAGAATCCGGCGGCGGTCTCGGTGCGGTCATCGAGACGCGCGACGGGGAGCGAGTCGCACGGCTGTCCCGCCCCAACGAGTCCCCGGACAACAACGTCGCGGAGTACCGTGCACTCCACCTGGGGCTCGACATCCTCGCGGCGCGCTCGCCCGAGAACGCCCGCGTCGGTGTGCTTCTCGACCACGACCAGCTCGCGGCGAACGTCAACGCCTCCGTGCTCGACTCGTGCGAGTCAGGGGTCGAAACGCCACACACTATCTCGGTCCCACGATCCACAGGACTTCACTGGCGGGGTATCCGTACCCGGCTTCGCGGGTTCGCAAGCGTGCGTGCGGCACGCATCGCCAGCGACCGCAATCCCGCTCACCCGCTCGCGAACGCGCCGGGACAGTACGCCCATGTAAACGACGAACCCGACCGCTGTGTCCTGCCCGAGGTCCCCTCCTCCGAGACCCAGATTCCGCCACCGTCGCGCTCCAACCGCGGCGCGAGCGACTGATCGACGGCCACGGCCCCCGGGCCTCCCGGTCGTAGCGCTGTCGCTCTCCTCAATCCTCTCATAGTGGTTGTTGTGACTCGTTTCGGCCCTGCCCGGAATTATCCCTGTTTCGGCGGCTGAAACGGGCGAGGAGTGACTCCACGGCAGTAACTAATCACCCGGCATCGGTGAAGACGCCGCCGCAATCACCGACTACGAGATTCGGGCTGGCACGTCGCTGTAGCCTGCGACAGTTCTCGTTTTGCCGCCCTGTGAGAGAAGATACAAGTCCGACGCGTCCCACCGTCCGGTATGGCAGAATCAAACGTCGGTGGCCGCGACCGGCTCGCCCGCGCACTACTCGCCACCCTGCTGACCATCGTGGCTGTCAACACACTCCGGAAAGGAAAACGGAAGACCGGCCTGCTGGCTCTCGTCGGGGCGCTCGGGTTCGGTTTCAACGCGACGACTTGCTTCTGTGGTCTGAACGAGGCGCTCGGTATCGACACCACGACCGAGGAATAGAGGGCTTCTGATAGGGGTATCAGCCGTTCTGATACGGATATTTTATCTTCACTCTATTAGGTCTTTGCGCTTGGTGTAGCTGAAGGTTATCGAGGCCATCCACCAACCGAAGTTCTCGTCGTCCACGACTTGTGCGTTCAACGTAATGTCGTCCCAATTGCCGGGTGTGTCGGGACGCTTCCGATGTTCGACAGCAATTCTCTCGATTTCCGCGAACAGTTCCTCTCGCCGCTCTCGGCTCTCCGGCGTGGACAGTTCTACGTAGCACGACGCCGAGAGGTTCCGCGTTTCACGGAAAATATCGGAGTACTCAAGCCCACGTTCTTGGTCTTCGGCA
>PXQO01000029.1 GCA_003021285.1 Halobacteriales archaeon QH_2_65_14
GGTGACGCTGACGGGCGATCTGCTGTTTTACTACGTCGCCCTGGGGACGCTCGTCGCCTCGTTTTTCCTCACCCGGCGGATTCTCAACTCGCCGTTCGGGGCCGTCCTCAAGGGGATCCGCGAGAACGAGGAGCGAGTCCGGTTTCTGGGGTACAACCCGACCGTCTACAAGCGGCGGGCGTTCACCGTTAGCGGCATCTTCGCAACGCTGGCGGGCGTCCTGTTTGCGCTCCAGCGCGGGTTCGTCTCGCCCGAGGCCGCCGAGTGGCTCAAGTCCGGCGAGGTGCTCGTGATGGTTATCCTCGGCGGCCTGGGGACGCTGTTCGGCCCCATCATGGGCGCGTTCGCCTTCTTCGGCCTGGAGGAACTCGTCCAGAACGGCACGCTGGTGGCCCCGCTCGTCTGGCTGTTCTCCCTGGTCGGACTCGAACAGCATCTCACGGACGTCACCGACCGCTGGCGGCTGGTGCTGGGAACCATCTTCGTGCTGTTCGTCATCTTCCTGCCGAGTGGCATCGTCTCGATTCCCGCGAAAGCCGACGAACTGATCGACGAGCACCGCCGGTCGCGGACCGCGCCCGAACCCGGCGACGCGGGCGAGGGAGGTGACGACTGATGAGTACGACCGACACAAAGCGGGGCGACGAACCGGCGTCGGACCTCGACCGGACGGACGCCATTCTCCGGACGGAGAACCTGATCAAGACGTTCGGGAGTTTCGCCGCCATCGACGGGGTGAACATCGCCGTCGAGCGCGGCGAGTTCCGCAGCATCATCGGCCCGAACGGCGCGGGCAAGACCACGCTGTTCAACCTCGTCTCGGGTGCACTCCCGGCGACCGCCGGGAGCGTGTACTTCGACGGCGAGGAGATAACCGACCTCCCGCCCCAGGAACGCATCCGTCGGGGGATGGGCCGGTCGTTCCAGATATCGAACATCTTCGGCGGTCTCACGGTCCGCGAGAACGTCCGGCTGGCCGCCCAGGCGCGCCACCGCGGGGAGTACAGCTTCCTCGAATCGCTGTTCAAGCCGACCGACCGCTACGAGGACATCGACGCGGACACCGACGGAATCATCGACCGGATCGGCCTCGCCGACGTCGCCGAGGAGCACGCGGCAGCACTGCCCTACGGCGACAAGCGCCGGCTGGAAATCGGCGTCGTGCTGGCGACCGACCACGACCTCGTGTTGTTCGACGAGCCGACAGCCGGGATGGGCCCCCAGGAGACCGACGACACCATCGACCTGATTCAGGAGGTGCTGGCCGACCAGACGCTCGTGCTGGTCGAACACGACATCGAACTCGTCATGGAACTCTCGGACACCATCACCGTGTTACATCAGGGGCAGGTGCTGGCCGAAGGCACGCCCGAGGAGGTCGCTGACGACCGGGACGTCCAGGACGCCTACCTCGGAGGTGTCGTCGAATGAGCGACGAGCGGTCGGACGACCGGCCGGCGGACACCAGGCCGGCGACCGACGTGCCGGTTCTCTCGGTCGAGAACGTCACGGCGGGCTACGGCGAGACGACCGTGTTGCGTGACATCTCGCTGTCGATGGACGAGGGCGAGGTCGTGTCGCTGGTCGGGCGCAACGGCGCGGGCAAGACGACGACGCTCCGGACCATCAACGGCATCCTCCACCCGACGTCGGGGTCGGTCGTCTACCGCGGCGAGGACGTCTCGACGCTCGGCCCCGCCGAGACCGCCCAGCGGGGCATCTCGCTTGTCCCCGAGGAGCGCCAGATATTCCCCGAGTTGACCGTCATGGAGAACCTCCGGCTGGCCGACCACGGCGGTGCCGACGACGTTGAGTCGATGGCGATTGGAGAGGCCCTGGAGATGTTCGAGAACCTCAAAGACCGGACGGGCAACCCCGGCTCATCGCTGTCGGGCGGCGAACAGCAGATGCTCGCCATCGCCCGGGCGCTGGTCGCCGGGGCCGACCTGATGTTGCTGGACGAACCGACCGAGGGGCTCGCGCCCTACATCGTCCAGGACGTGATGGACATCGTCGCCGAACTCGACGAGCGGGGCATCACGGTCCTCCTGGTCGAGCAGAACGTCCACGTCGCGCTCGAACTCGCCGACCGCAACTACGTCATCGACCGCGGCGAAATCGTCTGGGAGGGCTCCTCAGCGGACCTCGAAGACAACGAGGCGATCCTCGACCGGTATCTGGGGGTGAGCGTCTGACGATGAGCCCCGCGGCCGACGAGCCTCCGAGCCACGGCACGCCCATCCGCGTCGACCACGCCGGCATCGCCGTCGAGTCGATACCCGAGGCCGAGCCGGTGTTGTTCGCGCTGGGCTGTGAGAAGCGCATCGAGGAGTCGGTCGAGGGGCGGTTCCGATGGGCACAGTACGACTTCGGTCGGGACGCCTCGCGGCTGGAACTCATCGCACCCGAAGCCGACGAGGACATCGACGCCGTCGTGGCGGCACTGGAGGCCGCGGATATCGACGTCGTCGAGTACACCGAGTTCGCGGACTGGACCGAAGCGTTCGTCTCGCCGACCAACCCGACGGGGACGCTCTTTCAGCTCATGGAGTACCACGACAGCTACGACGAGGGCCGACCGCCGGCCGAGGTGCTGTATGTCGACGGCGACCGGCTCGACGGAGGTTGAATGCCGCGCTACCCGAACCGTTTTTACCGCTGTCACATAATCTCTCACGTGATATGGTCTACAACGAGGTCGAGGTGGTCGACCGGTCCGAACTGACCGAACTACAGACCGACCGACTCCGGGAGACGGTCGAGCGCGCCTACGAGAACGTCCCCTTCTACCGGAAGAGGATGGACGAGATGGGGGTAGCGCCTGCGGACATCCAGCACGTCGAGGACGTCCGGAAGCTTCCGATGACGACCAAGGAGGACTTCCGCGACGAGTACCCCGACGGGCTGTTCGCCGTCGACCACGAGGACGTCCGGCGGATTCACGCCTCGTCGGGCACGACCGGCAAGCCGAAAATCGTCGCCTACACCGACGACGACCTCGCGGTCTGGCGGGAGGTGATGGCGCGGTCGCTTGCGGCGGCGGGGGTCGAACCCGGCGACACGTTCCAGAACGCCTACGGCTACGGCCTGTTCACCGGGGGGCTGGGCTTTCACGACGGCGTCGAGGAACTCGGTGCCACGGTGCTCCCCATCGGCGGCGGCGACACGAAAAAACAGATCGAGATGCTCCAGGACCTCGAAAGCGACGCGATGGGGTGTACGCCGTCATACTGCCTGTATCTTGCCGAGAAGGCCGAGGAGCGGGGCATCGACCCCACCGAGTTCTCCCTCTCGACGGTCGTCATCGGTGCCGAACCGTTCACCGACGCCATGCGCGACGAAATCGAGGAGGCGCTCGACGTGACCGCCATCGACATCTACGGACTCTCGGAACTCATCGGCCCGGGGGTTTCCGTGGAGTGTGCCAAGGCCCAGGAGGGACTGCACGTCTGGGAGGACCACTTCTACCCCGAAGTCGTCGACCCCGAGACGGGCGAGCCAGTCGAGGAAGGCGAGAGCGGCGAACTCGTGTTGACGTCGCTGACGAAACAGGCGCTGCCGGTGTTGCGCTACCGGACCGGCGACATGACGTCGCTCACGCGGGATATCTGTGAGTGCGGTCGGGTCTGTGCCCGGATGGACAACGTCAGGGGCCGCTCCGACGACCTGCTCATCGTCCGCGGGGTCAACGTGTACCCGAGCCAGATCGAGGAGATCATCCTCGACTTCGAGGAGGTCGCCCCCCACTACCGCATCGACCTCTACCGCGAGGGGAACCTCGACGAACTCGAACTCACCGTCGAACTCGTCGAGTCGTTCGACGGCGACATCGACGACCTCCGCGACCGGATCGTCTCCGACCTCAAAAGCGTGCTCGCGCTAACCCCCGACGAGGTCGAAATCGTCCAGCCCGGCGGTATTGATCGCCAGGAGACGGGGAAAGTGAAACGCGTCTGGGACCACCGCGAGTGACCTACAACCGGCCTATCCCGGCCGGTAGACCCGGCCGCGGAACGTGGCGATGCGGTCGTCGTTCTCGTCGGTGACGACCACCTCGTACTCGGCGGTTCGGCCGCCCAGGTGGGTCTCCTCGGCGGTCGCAGTCAGCGTCCCCCCGACGTCGACGGCGTCGAGATACGAGATGTTCGTCTCCAGCGCGACAGCCGTCTCGCCGCGGGAGTTGGAGGCGGCGGCGAAGGCCGCGTCGGCCAGCGAGTAGATGGTGCCGCCGTGGAGGGTTCCGTGGAAGTTCAAAAGCGACTCCGTGACCGTGAGTTCCGTCCGGGCGTGGCCGGGTTCCAGCGCCACGAGGTCGATGCCGAGACGCTCGCAGTACTGGTCGGCTTCGATGCGCTCGCGCGTCTCCGGGTCCACGTCGCTCATGGTTTGCGTTTGGACAGCGGGAGCAAATAGACACTGGTCCAGGCGGGTGTATCTGGGGGGCGAGGTCTGCTGGAAGTGCCGGGAACAGCAAGAAAACCCCGATGCTGTCGACTCGGGAGGCCCGGACGGGTAAGCGACCGGGGGCTTTCTTGCTGTCTTCAGTCCCGACAGCAGAAACACCGACAAACCGGATGGGGAGAACCGGGCCACCCCGGTGCTATGGCTGCCAGCCGATCGAGCGGACTCGACGGGAGTCCGGCCGTGGGCTTTGGGGCATTGTAGCCGCCGGGTGCGACGTCGTTGGGGCCGTCCGGGTAGAACAGCGAGGCCAGCGTCTGTATCTGGGTCCGGCCCACATCGAGTTCGAACTGCCCGCCGCCGTACAGCCTGACGTCCCGCTCGGCACAGTACTCCAGCGTTTCGAACAGCGACTCGACGGTGCCAAAGCGCGACGGTTTGATGTTCAGCCACCGCGGTTCGAACGTGAGGTCCTCGATGCTCCCGACGCCGGTAATCGGCGAGTCCCAGGAGATGCGGTTCTCGTGTCCCGCCAGGATCGGTCTCGTTTCGTCCGTCACGCCCGGGTCCTCGATGACGGCGTCGGGGAACGCCTCGACCAGCAACTCGTAGAGGGTCGGGTCGGGGGGGTTGTCGACACTCGTCCCCTCGTAGTGGGCCTTCAGGTCGAGTATCTCGACCGCGTCGGTCGCCGCGAGCGCGTCGACGAGGGGCCGGTCCCAGCCGGGTCCCGGGTCGAGTTTGAACCCCAGCCCCGGGTCGATTTCCAGCCAGCGCTCGACGCGGTCGGGCGTCGGCAGGCCCTCGTCCTCGACGTCGCTCAGCCGGGTGCTCACCACGAACCGGACCGGGTCGTGGGTGCGCGCTCTCGAACCCCCAGCGCCGGTAGTGGTAAAACGCCTCCCTGTCAGGTTCCGTCGGAAACAGCGCCGCCCCGTCGAGTTCCTCCGAGAACGAATCGAGGGTGTAGCTTCCCGTCGGGCGTTCGAGGCGCTCCCACCGCTCGGGGTCGTGTTCGGTCGCCTCGTAGGTGACGTCCTCGCCGCGGCCGGCCACCCCGTCACCCGAGAGCGTGATGACCGTCGTTGCCCGGGTGAACCCGCTGGACGTCTCCCGCTCGCGTCGCTCGAAGTCGACCGATTCCACCTGGAGCGACAGGTCGGCGATGTCGGCGTAGCTCATGGTCCCTCTCTCGGCTGGCGGCGGCTTAACCCCGTCGCTCCCGAAGGCGGCAATACGGCCCCGTTACGGCGCGCGACCGTCTCGACGGAATCGGAAACGCTTAACCGCACCGACGACAACCCGGAGATATGGCTACGTTCGACAAGGCGGAAGACCGAATCTTCACGACGCAAATCTGTATGCGCTGTAACGCCCGAAACCCCCAGCGTGCGGAGAACTGCCGGAAATGCGGCTACGGCAACCTCCGACCGAAGGCCCGCGAGACCCGCAGCGCCTGACCCGGCGAGACATCTCCCGACTCCTGTGATTTCGCTTTCCTTCCCGGTCTGGGGCGCTACACCGGTCCCCGTTCGCGTCCGGTTCGCCCACCGTTGGCCTATCGCAATGGCACCGCACCGACCGGGAGTGACGCTCGCGGGTCGCGGTTCGACGTCCCCCCTCGGTCGGACGCGCCCTGCAGTCTGTCATCTGTCGATATCCACCACCATCTCTCCCCCTCGGACGCGACACGCGTCCCGGGTGACAGTCGGCGTCACTCGTCCGGGTATTTCGGCTCGCGCTTCTGTGCCCGCGAGAGCGCCCGCTCTCCGACTTCGTGGACGTCGCCGCTGAAGGCGTCGCCGTGTCCCGCGTACATCGCGTCGATGCTGTCGGGCATTCGCGCCAGTAGCTCCTGGATACTCTCGATGAGTCGCTGGCGCGACTGCCCGGGGTAGTCCGTCCGGCCGAAGCTTCCGTCGTCGAACGCGCCGTCGTTGTAGACGACGACGTCCCCCGAGAACAGCGACCGGTCGCCGACGAGCGAGACGTGGTCGTCGGCGTGGCCCGGCGTGTGGACGACCTCGCACGTCTCGTCGCCGACGCGGAGTTCGTCGCCGTCGTCGATGTCGTGGGTCCGGCGGGGATGGTCGGCGTAGGCATAACAGTCGGCGTCGAACGCCGACACCACTGCGTCGAGTTCGCTCACGTGGTCGCCGTGCTGGTGGGTGAGTACCACCCTGTCGAGGTCGTCGACGTGCTCGCGGACGACGTCCTCGACACCCGACATCGCACCCGCGTCGACGAGTGTCGGCACTTCCCCGAGCGCGAGATACGCGTTCGCCGTGAACACCTCGGCGTCTTCCGTCACGTTGATGACGTTCATATCCGGAGGCACGACCGCCGCCGGCTTGAAGCTAGTGACCGACCCGACCGGCCACGGAGTTCTTTTGTTCCTGCCGCCGATAGCCGGCGTATGGATTTCGAGGAGTTCGTCCTCGCCGCGGTCACCTCGGACCTGTCCAGCCTCGCCGGGGCGCGCGAGTACGCCGACGCCGTCGAGTTCCGGACTGACCTGGCGTCCGGGGGAGTCGGGATGCTCGCGGCGTACGACGGCGACCTGCCGCTGCTGGTCACCAACCGTCTCGACCGCGAGGGCGGCGAGGCAGCCCCGACTCCGGAGCGACTCGACGTCCTGTGTCGGGCCATCGAACAGCCCGCCGTCGAGGCCGTCGACGTCGAACTGTCGTCCATCAGGGAGGGCGAGGGGGTACGCGTCGTGAGACATGCCCGGGAACGGGACGTCGCTGTCGTCGTCTCGGCACACGACTTCGACAGAACGCCCGACCGGGAGCGCCTCCGGGAGATACTTTCGGCGGCCAGCGACTGGGGGACAGTCGCGAAACTCGCCGTCACCGCAAAGACGCGCTCTGACGTGCTCGACCTGCTGGCCGTGACCCGGCAGGCGACTGCGGACGGCGAGCGGGTCGCAACGATGGCGATGGGCGAACCCGCCCGCCACTCCCGCGTCGTCGCGCCGCTGTACGGGTCGCGGCTCGGCTACGCACCCCTGGATGCGGGAGACGCAACCGCCCCCGGTCAGTACGACCTCGAAACGTTCCGGCGGCTTTACGAGGACCTGCGGGACCGCTCCTGACGGACGGGACCGGACGCGGAGGGAAGCTTACATGGTCGTGCCGAACACAGGGGGCTGTTGTGAGCGGGAGGACCTCGAACAGCGAGACGACGTCGAACGGGGACGTCTCCCGGAGGCGGCCGTGGATAGCGGTGGCGTTGACCATCGCGCTCCCGGGGCTCGGGCACGTCTATCTCCGGCGCTTCAAGCGTGCCGTGCTCTGGCTCGTCCTGTACGTCGCCTCGACGACGTTCCTGCTGTCGGACGAGACGATGCCCGACTCGCTCTCGGTCGAGGCGATCCGGTCGGCCGGCGAGGCGATCCCGATTGAGGTGACGATTTTGATCATCAGCATCTCGGCGCTCTGTCTCCTCGATGCGTACATGCTCGCCAGGGAGATAAACGACCGCGCGAGACGCGCCAGCGGCGAGGCCCCTGCCCACTGTCCGAACTGTGGCGAGGAACTCGACGCGGACCTGAACTTCTGTCACTGGTGTACGGCGCGGCTCGACAGCGAGGAGTGACCGGCTGTCACTTCTCGATGATGCTCTCGTCGACGGCTTCACCGAAGTGCCGGGCGGTGTCCTCGTAGTAGATGCGGACCTCGTCCCCGGGTTCGAGGTCGGTCACCGCCTCGCGCCCCTCCGGCGTGTTGACCTTGATGGTTTCGGCGTTCTGGAGGAGCGTCTCGACCCGGTCTCCGTCCTCGGTTTCGGCCTGCACCCGGAACATCGGCCGCTTCTCGATTTTCGACCGGCCGACGATGGCCTCCCTGGTGGTGCCCTCGGCGTCGACGACCTGGACCTCGTCGCCGCTCGATAGCTCCGAGAGGTAGTTCGTCTCGCCGTCGGGTGCGCGGACGTAGGCGTGGACGGCACCGGCGTTGACCCGGAACGGCCTGGACTCGACGTACGGCGAGTCTGCCGTTTCGGCGTGAACGAAAAAGAGCCCGCGAGCCATCGACCCGACGAGCATCCCCTCGTCGTCGTCCATGAGCGTGCCGGTGTCGATGCAGACGCGGTCGGCCGTCCCGGTCGCCTCGACGGCGGTCACCTCCGCCCACTCCAGGTCGAGTTGCTCGCGGTCGATGGTCTCGCTCACCTCGACCGTGCGCCGTATCTCGCCGGGGTCGTCGCTGTCGAGCAACACGCCGTCGGCACCACGTTCGAGCGTCTCGAAGGCCGTCTGTGCCTCCTCGGCGTCCTGGACGCCAGCGACGAGCGTGGTCTCCTCCCCGATGCGCGCGACGAGGTTCTCCAGGGGGATGATTCGCCAGTCTTCCCCGACGACGAGGGTGTACTCGGCCTCCCTGGCGAGTTCTTCCGCGAACGCCTCGTACTCCTCGCCGAGAATCCGCACGTAGCCGCCCGTCGCGCCGCGGTCGTTGCGCCGGAGCGTCGAGAGGTCGGCCGACCCCGACAGGTCCGGGGGGAGGTCGACCGTCCCGTCGCCCTCGGCATTTTTCCCCACGACGGTCGCGTCGGCTTCGGCCTCGTTCGATTCCGCCTCCATCACGTGGACGTCGTCGCCGGCGAACGCGGCGACGTTGACCGCACCGAGCGAGCGCACGCGGTCGAGGTCCGCCTCGTCGACCAGCACCCAGTCGACGCCTGCCTCCAGCCCTGCGGTGATGCGCCGCTTTCGCTGTTCCCAGTCCCCGACGGTGTCGTCCGCTTTCAGCCAGACGGAGCGTGTCATGTGGATACGGTTGCGGGCGGGGGGCTTGAACGTGGCGGAACTACTGGCGGTCGAGCGCTTCCCTGACGACGGCACTCGGCGTCTCGTACCCGTCACACACGGCCAGCCGGTCCATCTCGATGAGCAACTCCCGCGGGAACGCTACCTCGACCGTCTCGAATTCGTCGGTACCGTCGAGTGTCATGCTCCGACCCTCCGAACGCGACGACCATAAGTTTGCGTCGGACGATTGACAGACCGCTGATGGTTCGGGGATGGCGATGCCGGGCCGCCGTACTCGCCGGGTCGCTCTCGACGTGCCCAACTGTGCGTTTCCGAGCGCGATTTCAGACAATCGGCTGACACCAAGAAGTGACTGCTCGAACCGGACAATCCACTGTCACCGTCAGGGGAAAAACGCAAGATAGCGACCAGCTCAAATCGTCATTGGCCCCATCTCTGCATGGCTAAAATAGCTATTTGTGCTAAAGACACCCTCTTTAGGATGGCCATTGTAGGGACGTTCAGGAGACAGGCAGTTATGAGCAGTATCTTTCCGATACGGGAGAAGGTCACCCTCGACCGGGAGCGCGAACCCCGGTTGGTCGAACTCGACGAGGAGACGGCGGACGAGGTGTTCGAGGCGCTCGCGTCGGGGACGACGCGCAAGATATTTCTCGAACTCCACAACCAGCCCCAGACCGCGTCTGACCTCGCCGAGGTGACGGAAACGTCGGTCCAGAACGCCCAGTACCACCTGTAGAAACTCGTCGACGCCGACATCGTCGAGGTCGTGGACACGTGGTACTCCGAGCGGGGCTCGGAGATGAAGGTTTACGCGCCACAGGACGAGTCGCTGGTGATGTTCGCCGGGCGCGACAAACAGAGCACGTTCCGGCGATTGCTCGACCGGGTCGCCGGCATCTTCGCGCTCCTCTTGCCCCCGAGTATCCTCGTCGGCCTGCTGGCCAACCGGACGGCGACGACGACCGGCAGTCCGTTCGATCTGTTTCCCGGCTCCGGTTCGTCCGACGACGACGCCGATGGAGGTACCGGTGACGACGGGGGCGGCTCCGACAGCAGCGAGGGGATGGGTGACGACAGCGGTGACATGGACGGTGATTCGGCGGACGAAGACGGGATGAACGGGGCTGACACCGAGGGCGATGGAGCAACCCAGAGCGAGGATATGTCGGGCGACGCGGACGGGGGAGACGACGCCGGAGCGGGTCCGGAGCGGGTGATGCGGCCGCCACCGATGCCGATCCGACGCCCGATCCGTCGCCGACCCCGGATGCGGTATCCACTCAGGAGGGGTCGGTCGACGCTACCAACGTCAACGAGACGCACACGGCCGTCGACCAGAACCAAACTTACGAGCTTACCACCAGCGACAACGACACCTACCTGGTCACCAGCGACAACGAAACCATCGACGTGGTGAGGGAGGGAACCCCAGAAGTCGCCGAGGGTACCATGGAGATCGCCGGTCTCGACCCGGGAATCGCGGTCGCGCTCGCGTTCATTCTCGGCGGCCTGTTCGTCTATGCGGTCATCTCCTACCGGCGTCGCTCGCTCTGAGTGGACCTCGTTTTCGGCGGTTCGTGTCTTCAGGCCTCCCCGTAGACGGGGATGGCCGCGCCGCTGGTGACGCCTGTCGCGTCGCTACAGAGGACGAGTATCGTCCCGGCGATGTCGGCGGGGTCGACCCACTTCGAGTGGTCGGCGTCGGACATCATCTCGCGGTTCATCGGCGTGTCGATGACGCTGGGCATCACGGCGTTGGCCCGGACCGTTCCCTCGTTTTCCTCGGCGATGGTCTCGGTGAGCAGGCGGACGCCGGCTTTCGTCGCCCGGTAGATGCCGTCGCCTTCGCCGCCTTCGAGCGACGACCGGGCCGAGACGCTGACGATGGCCCCCTCCCGCTCCTTGAGGTGGGGGAGGGCGTGTTTCGACGCCAGGAACATCGTCTTGAGGTTGACGTCGAACAGAAAATCGAACGTCGAGGTGTCGGTCTCCTCGATGGGGTCGCCGCCGCGCCACGTCCCGGCGATGTTTGCGAGGTAGTCCAGCCCGCCGTGCTCCTCGACGATTGCGTCGACGGTCGATTCGACCACCGACTCGTCGGTGAAATCCCCGCCGTAGAAGTCGATGCGGTCGGGGTCAGAGAGGAGAAAGTCGTCGCTGCCCGGTTCGACGAGGTCAGCGCCACAGACGGTCGCGTCGGCATCGAGGAACGCCTCGGCGACCGAACTGCCCAGCGCGCCGCCGACACCCGTGACCAGTACCACGTCGCCGCTGAAGTCGAACGTGACTGACATACGTGACTGGTTGGCGCGCGGACGGATAAATTGACGGTGGGAACGCGCTAGCCCGGCGGTCCACGACACAGCCGTGACGACCACGAGGAGTTTCTCGCAGTCGCCAGAGTGTACGCCCGCGCAGTCGTCGACGCGTTGTCTCACCACTGCGCTCCGTTCCCCCGGACGGGCGTCGACGGCGCGCACCGCGACGTGATACAGTACGGACTCCTCCGCGAGGAATGGACCGACAAAGGGAGACAATGGGGCGTTCTGGGGCGGTCACTCGCCGCCGTCGGCCGCGACGGCCCGGCGGGTCGGTGCGAGCGGGTCGTCCAGTCCCATCGCCTCGTCGGTGGTGGCCATGCTCTCCGCCCGGTCGGCCGTTCCGAGCACGGCGCGGATGGCGTCGACGTTCTCGGGCACCACGTCGGACTCCTGGTGGATGGCCTGGAACAGATACAGATCGCTGGCGGTTTCACCGCCTGCTCGGGTCGTAGACGACCCGCTCTCAACCGTAATCGACTCGCCCCAGATGCAGTTCTCCCAGACGTCGGCGCGGGGACGGCCGGCGTCCTGTGCGAGTTCCTTGATAGCGCCGGCACCGTCGAGGCCGAGCCACTCGGGGATGACGAACATTCGTCGCTCGCCTTCGAGCAGGTCGCGCACCTCCTCGACGGTGGCGTCGGATTCGAGCGTGACGTTGACGCTGTGCATGTGCATCAGCGTCGCGGGCACCTTCAGCCCCAGCGTGTCGATGTCGAGGTCGGGGAAGATGGTGTTCACGTCGGGGCCGTGGTGCGAGGGGAGCGTGACGGGGTTCGGGAGGATGTCGTCGATGGGACCGCGGCCCGACTGGGCGGGGTCGCCGCCGCGCCGGACCAGGGTCGTCCGGACCTTCTCGATGCCGTACTCCTCGTCGAGCGGCGCGACCAGCCGCGAGAGTCCCGTGGTGTTACAGGAGACCACGCGGACGAGGTCGTCGCCCTCGACCGTGTCGTAGTTCGACCGGGCGTTGAAGCTCGAATCGACGACGTCGGCGTCCTCCCCGCCCTGCAGGAGTGCCGGCGTGTCGTACTCGCGGTACATCTCGGCGTTGTCGGCACCGACGCCCGACGGGCAGGCGTCGACGACGACGTCGCTCGCCGCGACCAGTTCCTCGACGTCGCCGGCGATGTCGATGCCCGCCTCCGCGAACAGCGGCTTTCGCTTTTCGATGGCCGCGTACAGGTCCAAGCCCTTCTCGATGGCCGTTCCGGCCTCGAAGTTGGGCCGGGTCTTGGCGACGCCGACGACCTCCATGTCGGGCTGGGCACGGACCGCGTCCGCGACGCGTTTGCCAATCGTTCCGTAGCCGTTGATGCCTACCTGGATCATTGTATGAGAGTTCGGCAGGTCGCCGTTTATACCTCACGAACACTCTCGTCGGTCGTTCCTGCAGTGAGCGAGCCGAGCAATTATATCCGGACGACGCCCTGCCGGCTGGGGGCGGTCGGGCCGGCCGCCCGGTGACCGCTCAGGGCCCGCGCATCCGGATGCGGAGGACGTACAGCAGTTTTGCCTCGGGGTCGACGCGACAGCCCAGGCGGAACGGGCCGACGAGGAGTTTGTCGTGGGGAGCCTCCGCCAGCGCGTCGAGGTCCTCGGTGGGGTTGCGCCACTCGCCGGTGACGAGTTCGTCGAGTTTGCCGACGATGCGCTCGCGTGCGTAGTCGTCGCGCCGGTCGAGGTCCGCCTTCGCAGTGTCGGTCAGCACCCAGTCCCACTCGTTGGTCTCGACGGCCGGGCGGTCGGTTCCGACCTCGGCCGTAATCTCCGCGCTCGTGTGCAGGTTGCCCTCGTGGATGTCGACCTCGCCGGCGAGCATGGCCCGCAGGTCGCCGCGGTCGAACTCCGGATGTGTGACCGCGTCGACCAGCGCGTGTTCGAAAAACTCCTCGCGGCTGGCGTAGCCGAGCTGTTCCCACCGTTCGTCTCCCTCCCCGAGCAACGAATCGTCGAGCGCGAGTTCGACTGTCGTCTTCCCGGACGCCGCCTCGTCGGTCGTCTCCTCGGCCTCTTTCTCGACCGTCGCCGTCCCGCGTGCGTCTTCCTGGGCCATACGTCTGTGGTGCGCGGGGGGTTCGATAAACGTTTTGCCCGACTATCAGGCCTGAAATTGCACCGTCACGGCTCGACCCGCGTCGTAAGCGCGAGCCCGCTCCCGACCGGGACGAGCGTGGTGTCGAACGCCTCGTCGGCACGGACCGTCCCGATGTAGTCGGCTACGCCCCGGGTGCTCTCGTCGTCGGGGAGCACCTCGCCGGACTCGAAGTACGCGAGCAGGTCCTCGACGTCGATTGGCCCCCGGATCATGTTGTCCGCGACCACGACCGAGCCGACGGGGAGCTGGTCGCGGATGGTCTCGAACGCGTCGGCGTAGCGGTCCTTCTGGTGGTCGACGAGGACGACGTCGAACTCCCCGTCGTACCGTTCGATTGTCTCCATCGCGTCGCCGTACTCGAAGGTCGCGCGGTCCGCGAACCCGGCGCGCTCGAAGAAGTCCTCGGCCATGGCGAGTTCGTCCTCGTCGAACTCGGTGAGGATTATCTCGCCGTCGTCGGGCATCCCCTCCAGGAACCAGTACGCCGAGTAGCCAAAGCCCGATCCGAACTCGAAGACCCGTCGCGCCCCCCGCATCGTGGCAATCGCCCGCAGGAGTCCACCCGCGTCGGGGCCGATTATCGGGAACCCTTCCTCCTCGGCGTGGGCGGCCATCTCCGCCTGTATCTCGTCGTGTGTCGGTCCGGTGGCTCGGAGGTACCGCTTGACTGTCTCTGAAAGGTACATTGTTCGGGGGAACGACCGACTCGGTGAAGTATCTACCGTCGCGGCTCCACCCGTGGCGGTGGACGCTGACGATCATCCTCGCCTAGCCGTCGTACGCCCGGACGGCCTCGTAGACGCGTTCGGCCCCCCACTCGACGGTCTCGGCAGGGATGCGTTCGTCGCCGCTGTGGACCAGTTCGAGGAAGGGCAACTCGCCCAGTTGCATCGGGATGTAGCCGTAGCTCTGGACGTCGACCTTCGCGAGGTGGCGACCGTCCGTTCCGCCGGGCATCAACAGCGGGATGGCGACTCCGCCCGTCGCGTTTTCGAGGTGGCCGGCGAGTTCGTCGAACAGCCCCATGTCGGCCGCCGGCGGCCCGGGGTCGAAGCGAACGACCTCGACGTCGAGGTCCATGCCGGTCAACGCCTCCAGTTCGCGGACGACGTCGTCGGGTTCCTGGCCGGGGACCAGTCGGCAGTCGAGGAAGGCGGTCACCTCCTCGGGAACGACGTTCTCCTTGTCGCCGCCACGGACCCGGGTCACGTTGGCGGTGTTGTGCAAGAGTGCGTCGAACATCGCTCCGTCGGCCCCCATCTCGTCGAGGACGTCGTCGGTGCGCTCGGGGTCGAGCAGGGCCTGGAGCCGTTCGCCGTGGGCGTCGGGCAGTTCGTCGGCGAGCGATTCGAACATCCGCTCGGCCGGTGGCGTCACGTGGACGGGCAGGCGTTCGCCGTCCACCTGCCGGACGAACGACGCCATCTTGCCCATCGCGGTGCCGGAAATCGGTAGCGAGGCGTGCCCGCTCTGGCCCCTGAACGTGACTTCGAGCCAGCAGACCTGCTTCTCGTTGACCTGGATGGGGTGGGACTCGACGCCGGCTATCTCCATGTCGAACCCGCCGAACTCGCCGAGGGCGTACTCGACGTCGTCGAACAGTTCGGGGTGTTCCTCGACGAGAAACGCCGCCCCGTCGTCGCCGCCGCCCTCCTCGTCGGAGAGTGCGAGAAAGAGCACGTCGCCCGCAGGTTGTTCGTCCTCGGCTGCGACCCGGAGCGCCGTCGCCAGGAACATCGCCACCCCCGATTTCATGTCGAGCGCCCCTCGTCCCCAGACGTAGCCGTCTTCGAGAACGCCCTCGAAGGGGTCGTGGGTCCACTCCTGGTCCGTGACTGGGACGACGTCGACGTGACCGTACAACAGTAGCGGTGGTGCGTCGCCTCCGGGGACACGGGCGAGGAGGTTCGGCCGGTCCGGGTCGCGGGCGTAGGTGTCGTACTCGACGCCGTAGGCCTCGAAGAGGTCTCCGATCCAGTCGATGCAGGGTTTCTCGTCGCCCGGCGGGTTGACCGTCTCGAACCGGATGAGTTCCCGGAGCAGGTCGACCGGTCGTTCGTGGATATCCGTCGATACTGGGGGCTCGTGACTGGCCATAGCCGGGAATCGGGGAGTCGAGAAATAAAGGTTTGCAGGGGTGGTTCCGGGTCGTTTACCTCGCATCGTATCACAGTCAAGGTGGCGCGCGTTGTCGCGGCGGCTCTGCCGCGATAGCACCGTGCGAGGGATGAGGGATGAGCGAACGACCGGAGGGAGTGAGCGAGTCGGCTGGGGAGGTGTGTGGCGCTGTTTGGGTGGACTGGAGGGGGCCATGAACGTGGAGTTACGAACAGCATGAAAGCCCCGAAGCGCTCGCTGGCTGCGACTCGCTGCGCTCCTCACTGCGTTGCGGTGCTTACGTCGTCTCGCTCGGCGAGCCCTTCGCCCCTTTCAGTCCCGCCCGACGTGGCGTTCCAGGCCGGGCGGAGGCTTTCATGCTGGTCGCAGTCCTTGCCCATCTCTTCTGTGAACAGTGCACCCCTTTACTTCCGAGAGAGCCAGCGGGGGCTTTCATGCTGGTAGCAGGTTTGTCGAGTCCTCGCCAGTCGATACAGCCCCACACGCCTCGTTCCGAAACCGACAAGCAACGGGGGCGACCAGTCCGTCCATGAGCGTACTGGAACGGTACGAGCCGCTCGTCGACGACGTCGACGCGTTCCGCGCGGCCTGCGAGCGGCCGCTCCCGTCGGTCGTCAGGGTCAACACCATCAAGACGACTGTCGAGCGGGCCAGGGCGGCGCTCGACGAGGCCTGGCTCCCGGGGCTGTTGCGCCTGCCCGACACACAGCCGGGGGCGAACTGGCCGTACGTCCAGGGCTGGCTCCACGGTCAGGAGGAGGTATCGGCGCTCCCCGCCGAGGTGCTCGACCCGCAACCCGGCGAGCGCGTCTGGGACGCCTGCGCCGCTCCGGGGAGCAAGACGACCCAACTGGCAGCACTGATGGACGACACGGGGCTGGTGGTGGCGACCGACAGCAACCTCGGGCGCATCTCCGCGCTGCGGTCGAACACCGAACGGCTCGGTGTGACCGACGTCGCCGTCACCGTCGAGGACGCGCGCAACCACTCGCTGAAACCGTTCGGCGGGGAGCCCTACGACCGGACGCTCGTCGACGCCCCCTGCTCCTGTGAGGGAACGATTCGGAAGAACCCGGACGCGCTGGAGCGGTGGAGCCTCGACCACGTCGAGGGCATCGCCGGCACGCAGAAGGGAATTCTCAAGCGCGCCGTCGAGGCGACCCGCGAGGGCGGTACGGTGGTCTACTCGACGTGCACCTTCGCGCCCGAGGAGAACGAGGCCGTGCTGGATTTCGTCCTCGGCGAGCGGCCGTGTCGCCTCGTCGCGTTCGACGTCCCGCTCGACTCCACCCCCGGAATCACGGAGTGGCAGGGCGAGTCCTTCGACGAGTCCGTCACGCGCGCGAAACGGATTTACCCACACCACAACGACACCGGCGGCTTCTTCTGTGCCAAACTGGAGGTGACCGGCTGATGGCCGACGGAAGCGGCGGGAACGGTGCCGACCACGACACGGACCAGCAGGCGGAAAACGTCGGCACCAGGTTCGACAGGCTCCCGGCGACGGCCGACGAGCGGGTCGTCGCGGGGCGGCCCACCCGCAGGGAGGTCCTCGACTGGTGGGACGAGCGGTTCGGTATCGACCCCGCGGTCTTCGAGCCGTACTCGTTCTGGGAGCGCGGTGCGGGAAAGATATGGGCGTTCCACGGCGAGCTAGCGTCGCCGGTCGAGGTTGAGGTTGAGGCGCTCGGCATGACAGTCCTGCGAACCCGCCAGGAACACTGGAAGCCGACGCTGGAGGCCGCCCAGCGGCTCGGCGGTCACGCGACGAGGAACTGTATCGAACTCACCGACGGCCAGGCGCGGGCGTTCTTCGCCGGCCGGGACCAGGAACTCGACTGGGACGGGGACTGGGGATACCTCCTCGTGACGCACGAACTCGCCGGCCGGGCGCAACCGCTCGGGGTCGGGCTGTACGTCTACGGCGAACTCCGGTCGATGGTCCCCAAGGGCCGCCAGCGGGACATCCCGAAGTGACTTTCTGACGTTGTCAGCGCTGCGTTCAATCGTCCCCCGGTTGGTATGCATTACCCCGTCGTTCGATTGTATAGAGTTCCAGGTAATCGTCGGGTTCGCGCCACTGGTCGGCCACTATCTCGTCGAGTTTATCGGTGATTCGTTCTGTGCATGGTCGTCAAGATCGTCGTATGTGCGCTTCGCGGGAGTCCGGAACTGCCAGTTCCACTCGTCACTCATCGTTTCCGAGAATCTCGTCGCGTAAGAACGTCTCGCTCTCGCCCGCCCGGCGTGCGTGTTCGACGGCGGCAATCTCCTTCCAGCTCTCTCGGGTTAGTTCGGGATGCCGGACGGCATCACGGAGCGCCTCTCGGACGAACTCACTGCGGCTGTTGTACCCTTCATCGCGCCAGGCCGCGTCGATGTCGGCGAGCAATGCTTCCGTGAGTCGAATGTTGATGTTCGTTTTCTCCGGGTCGGCGTCGTTTGTATCTGTATCAGACATACGTTTGTGTTACACTCCGGTCGTGACAAGCGTTCGCTCCCGCTGGGTGGCTGGATGAACTCTCCTTTCTGATCCGGTTCTAGCACTTCTCGTATTACCTGTCCACGGCCGGTGACGGTGGAAACTGCGTCCCGACGTCGTCCGGCACGTCGAACGAGCCGGGATGGATGCATCCTGCCAGATACGCCAGTGTGTCGACGAGCCGTGGCCCCGGCCGGTTCACGTAGTTGTGCCCGTCCATGGCGTAGACGCGGCCTGCCTGCACGGCGGAGAGCTCTGCCCAGCCCTCGCGGTCGGTCAGGTCGTCCGTGTTCGCGAGCGTCTGGTCGAGGTCGAACCCGCAGGGGGCGGCCACCAGCACCTCGGGGTCGTAGGTGCGAATCTCGTCCCACTCGCGGGGACGGGACCGGTCGCCCTCGCTCGCCAGGCCGTACTCGCCGCCACACCGCTCGACCATTCCGGGAATCCAGTGGCCGGCAACCATGACGGGGTCGAGCCAGTCCAGCACTACTACGCGAGGGCCATCGTCGGGCGTCTCCCGTTCGATGCGGTCTACGCGAGCCTGCAAATCGGCTCTCAGTTCCCGCGCCCGCTCCTCCCGGTCGAGCACCGCTCCGAGCCGTTCGAGGTCGGCGAACACATCGGCGAGGCTGTGGGGGTCGGTCGTCACGACCTCTGCGTCGATGCGAGCGCGGCCAGCAGGTCGCGGTCGAGGTCGTAGACCCCGCCATCGTCGCTCGCTTCGGCGACCTGCTCGTTGATCTCCGCACTCGACGCGCCCGGATCGATGCGGGTCTCGATGACTGACGGCAGCTCCGCCGCCTCGGGCGGGTAGTCACACTCGTGGGAGACCCCGACCGGCTCGACCCCGAGGGCGTACAGCATCTCGGTCGCCGACGGGAGCAGTGAAACGACGCGCATACCCCCCGTTGGGACGGACACTGCTTAAACGCCGGCGTCCGGTGGTTCCTCTGTGGAGGGCTCATCCCCGCACTCCCGGTCGAGACACCGCTGCCCAGTCGCCGTCTCGAAGACTGGCAGGCCACACCGGCAGTCGTCGACGTGTCGCCCCGCCGGAAACGAGAAACCGGTCTCGCAATCGGGATAGCGCTCACAGCCCAGCAGGAGGCCGCCCCGGCGCAGGACGCGCAGGTCGCCGCCACACGCCGGACAGCACCACTCGCGGTCGAACGCCTCGCGGACCCGCTCGTCGAGGGATTCACAGTCGGCGTCGAGACACACCTCGAAGGTCGCGCCGCGCTCGACCCGAAACAGGGGGAGGTCGCAGTCGGCACACGTCTCCCCGAGAACCGTCGCCCCCGTGGGCAGCGAGTACTCCACCGGACAGTCCGGACACGAGACGTCCCCGCGGGCACGGACGAGCGTTCCGTCGCAGTCCGGGCAGTCACCCACCGGGACGCCCGCGTCACTCGCCGGATACCGACCGCGACCGTAGGCCTCCTCGACGGTCACCCGGAGCGACTGGTCGCCGTCGCGCGCGGTGATGGTGTCCCGGTCGACTGTCACGGCCTCCGCGCGGGTCAGCCACGCCAGCGGCTGGTACCCTCTCGCGTCGTGCACCAGAACGGTGCCGTCGGGCTTGACGACGACCAGCGCGTCGCCGTGCTGTTCGCGGTCGCGGCTCCCCTCGAAAACGGTCGTGCATCTGCCGGCGATGACCTCTATTCCGGACATGGGGGCCACTGGTCGTTGCTTCGTATGTAAAGGTGAGGTACCGGGAGAGAGACCTGGGCCGTGGACGAGCGGCCCAGTGTGCAGGAATCGGCAAGGCTCGGACCGGCATGGGGGCCGGGTGGGTTGGTTTGCGAACTGGCGTCGGAGAGTTGCTGGCTGGTCTGTCGGCGAGGAGGCACCCACCTGGCGGGTCTTATCGCTTGTAGTTCCTGCCGAGGACGAGGCCAACAAGGTTCGCCAGCAACAGTCCGGCCAACAGTAGGGGCGACTGCTGGACGGTACCGCTGGCGATCAGGCCGAGCAGGACGAACGGGCTGAGAACCGCCGTCCAGAACCCGGCGAACTTCGCTGGCAATCCGAGTACCCGCAACGACTGTGCCCCGACCTGGCGGGATGCAATCGAATCGGTCTCAAACGGCGACGCGCTCGACATGGTGGGTCTCCTCACTTACCTCTATGGAAGCTACCACAATATAAGGGGTCGACCGCTAGCGCAATTTCGCCTCGTTTTCCGAATCCCCCTCGCTCCCCCGACGTTTTACGGCCCCTCCTGGACGTTTTATCGAACTCTGAAAATCGCTTAGACGATTTAAAACTGCTTTTGAGCGAGTTTCGAGAACCGAGTAACTGCGGCACTGTCACTCGGTAACGTCGACCTGTCGGGTGCGAACAACCGGGGTGAGCGGGAGGTCGGGAAAGACGACGCGGACGGCGAATTCGAGGCTGTCGGTCGAACTCCCGAACACGCCGACGGGGAGGGTCGTCGCGCCGAGGTACGTGCTCTTGCTCGTCATCTCGACGTCGTTGACCGTGACCGAGAGGGCCGCGCGGGCGTTGCCGGCAGTCGTGCGGACGGTCACTTCCTGCATCGCGCGCTCGCCGCGGCCGATGCGCTCGGGGAACGCCCCCCAGTCGACGTCGACGACGGGCAGTTCGGTCGCGCTCTCGTGGACGCGTTCGGCGACGCCGTCGCTCAGGCCGGCGGCGGCCAGTTCGGAGACGCTCGCGTCGACGACGTCGGCCGGCGACTGGTAGCCCGCTGTTGCAAGCGAGGCGGCCCGCGTCGACCCGACGCCGTCGATGGCGGTCAGTCCGACGGCGTCCTCGCTGATACCGGTCTCGACGCGTGCCTCGATGCGACGAACGAGGTTCGCGTCCGCGCCGGTCCCGAAGCGGTCGACGATGGCTCGCAGTGCCGCGAGCAGTCGCAGGGCGTTCTGCCGGATGACCCACGCGTCACTGCGGAGTTCCGCCGGCGTCGTTCCGTTCATTCCGGCGCGCAGGATGGCGAGTACCTTGCGCGCCCCCGGGTCGTGACCCTCGGCACGGTTCCCGAGGACGGCGTCGATGGCATCCTGTTCGTCCGAGCGGGCGCTGACGCTGTCGAACTCCGCGGCGGTTGCGACCGCGACCAGCACGTCGGCCGTCGACAGCGCCTCATGCTCGGCGAGGTCGGCGAACGACCGCGCCGTCGGCAACCGGAGGTAAAACTCCGATGCCAGCCGACCGAGCGCTGTCGGTTCGACGGCGAGCCCGTCTATCTCGACGAACTCCCGGTCGACGAGCCATTCGAGCGTCCGACTCACCCGCTCGCGCAGGTCCGCGTCCGAGACGGGGGCCGCCGAGCGTTGCGCACGCACGTAGTAGAACGTGGTATCGAGCCAGTCCATCGCGTCGTCGACGTCCCTGACGGTGCCGAGTGCGATTTCGGCGTTCAGGTGGACCGCGAGGTCGGTCGCCGCCGACCGGTCACCGGTAGCGTCGGCCGAGCGGTCGACGAGTTGCGACTCGATGGTCTTGCCGTCTTCGAGCAGGCGGCGGTACCGGTCGGCCGAGTCGGGCGCACAGACGACCCACGCGTACCCTCGGTCGTCGTAGCCGGGCCGCCCGGCCCGACCGAGCATCTGGAGCACGTCGAGCGGACTCATCTCCACCTCGCCTTCCAGCGGGTCGTGGTAGGTCGTATCCCGGATGATGACACACCGCGCGGGCAGGTTGACGCCCCACGCGAGCGTCGACGTCGAGAACAGGAGCTGTATCTTGCCCTCGCGGAACCACTCCTCGACGCGGTTGCGGTCCTCGCGTGCGAGGCCGGCGTGGTGGAACCCGACGCCGTCGAGCACCGACTGGCGCAGGGTGTCGTCGGCCAGGTCGTCCGCCTCGGTGTGGAAATCGTAGTCACCGCGCGCACTGACCGGGATGTCCCGGCCCGCGAGTTCGTCGCGGGCCTTTTTCGCGGCCTGGACCGTGTCCTGGCGCGAGGAGACGAACACGAGCGCCTGTCCGTCCTCGCGGATGTGGGGTTCCGCGAGGTCCAGCGCCCGGTAGAGCCGCCGGTACTTGTCGGCGAAGGCGTTCTCGCCGCGACTGTATGTCCTCACGTCGGCCGCAAGCGGGACGGGCCGGTAGGAGTCCCCGAACGAGAACGTCGTCTCCTCGAGCGCGTCGAGCCAGGCGGCGACGTCGCCGACGTTGGGCATCGTCGCCGAGAGGGCGACGACGCGCGGGTCACACAGCCGACGAAGCCGCGAGATGGTGACTTCGAGGACGCTACCGCGTTCCTCGGAGTCGAGCAGGTGGACCTCGTCGATGATACAGCAGTCGATGTCGGTCATGAACGAGTAGCGCCGGGAGTCGCGTTTTCTGGTCGCCGAGTCCGCCTTCTCGGGGGTCATCACCAGCACGTCCGCGCGCTCGGCCCGGCGGGGGTTCAGGTCGCGCTCGCCCGTGACGACGTACACCGAGTAGCCCAGTTCCTCGAAGCGCTCCCACTCGCGCTCTTTCTCGTTGGTGAGCGCACGAAGCGGCGCGAGGAACAGTGCCGTCCCGCCCTCCTCCAGGGTGCGACAGATCGCAACCTCCGCGACTGCCGTCTTCCCGCTCGCGGTCGGGGCGCTGACGACGACGTTCTCCTCGGTGTCGAGCACCGCCGGCAGTGTCTCGGCCTGCATGGCGTTGAAGCGCTCGAACGGGAACGCCTCCGCGAACGCCGGCAACACCTCCTCGACGGGCATCTCCGTCCCTGCGTCGGCACTGCGGTTCACATCTTGAGGGTGTGCTGGGCGGGCAAAGGTGTTTCCATACCGCGGTGAAAGTGATCGTCCCATTGTAAGGCCAACAAGCGGTTCACCATACACACCCCGAGGAGATGAAACAGGCAAAACAGCGACGGCGGACACGAGAGCAAAAGCCCTGTGATGAAACTCGTTTCGGTACACGAGGACCTGCCTGCAATCACGAACACCAGCGGCGGTGAGGGGGACGTTGACCCGAGTACCGTAGGCGTTTGCCGGAGCGTCCTACCTACACAATGAGTCACAGTCACCCCCTGACCGCCTGCCCCGGGCGCTGTCATCCTTTTCGGCGGCTTGCGGTCAGTCGGCGGCTGCGGCCTCGCGGGCCGCGTTTTCGAACATCGGTTCGTGTCGCCACGCGTAGTACGTGCCCGCACCGAGCGCCGCCAGAATATTCGAGGCGGTGACCGCCCAGAACACGGCGTGAACGCCGAGGTCCAGCCCGCCGATAGAGACGCCGTAGACGACGTAGGCGGCCGGCGGCAGCGCGGCGACCGCTGCCGGGATGCGAACGCCCCAGTACTTCAGGAGGTCGACGACGAACGAGGTCCGGGTGCGCGACGCCCCGTTGAACGCCGCGAGGACGACAGCGGAGACCCCCATCGCCCAGTAGCTGTACGCGAGAATGCGGAGGTAATCGACGCTGAGAGCGTAGCCACGGTCGGTCAGCGTCGGCACGAACAGCTCCGCGAGGAACCCGGGCACGACCCACTGGAGAGCGCCGACGAGGCCGAGGACGCCGCCGGCGATGAGGACCCCGGCCCGGATAGTGGCGCTGGCACGGTCGGGACGCTCGGCACCGAGGTTCTGTCCGACCATGCTCTGGACGGCGTTTCCGAACCCGGCAGCGGGGACGAACGCGACGCTGGCGATACGCGCACCGACAGTGTAGGCGGCCAGGCCCGCGGCACCGCCGACCGTCGCGACCACGCCGATGACAGCGACGCGGGCCGACTGTGCGGCCAGCCGCTGGCCCGACAGCGGGGCACCGACGTCGAGCAGTTCCCGGAGGTCCCCCGTCGACGGCGTCACGTCGGCGGGCGAGAGCGACAGCACCACCGAGTTCCGGGAACGGGCCGTAGCCGAGGATGAGAAACGGGTCGAGCACGACGTTCGTCGTCACCGTGGCGAGGTTGATGTACAGCGCCGCCCGGGTGTCTCCCCAGCCGACGAAGCCGCGTTCGATGGTGTCGCTCGCGGTCGCAAACGGGAAAAACAGCACGTACACAGACAGATAGGCGACAGCCAGCGGGGCAACGTCGGGTCCGGCCCCCAGCAGCCGGACGACCCAGTCGGCGCTCACCACGAAGAAGACGGCGAGACCGATGGAGAGAGCGAGCGACAGCACCACTCCGTTGACTGTTCCCCGCCGGGCCGCCGCCACCTGGTCGGCACCGACTCGCTGCGAGACGAGGATGTGTGTCCCACCGATACTGACCGTGACGACCCCGAACATGACCGCCATCAGCGGGAAGTTGAGCCCCACGGCCCCCACCGCCGACTCGCCGACGCGACCGAGCCAGAACGTGTCGACTATCTGGTTGACGACGTGGACGAGGTTCTGGGCGATCAGCGGTGCCGCGAGCACGACCAGAGTCGACGCTATCGGTCCCTCCGTGATGTCCTCCGGTGAAACGTCAAACCACATCACGATATCCGTCGAAGGAGTTATATAAATAAATTATGAAATTCTATTGTAATGTCAGTCCGAGCGTATTCGGGGCGGGTCGTGAGGGGAGCGGTCGCGGAGACAACCGCAGGCTTTTGATGGAGGCCGCCCTGGTCCCGACAATGAGCCGCGCCCGAAAGCCCGACTGGCTGAAGATGCGGCCGCCGTCGGGCGAGCGCTTCACCGAGATCAAGCAGACGCTCCGGGACCACGACCTGCATACCGTCTGCGAGGAGGCGTCGTGTCCGAACATGGGCGAGTGCTGGAGCGGTCGGGACGGTCCCGGTACGGCGACGTTCATGCTGATGGGCGACCGGTGTTCGCGGGGCTGTAACTTCTGTGACGTCGAGACCGGCGGGATGGAGCCCCTGGACGAGGACGAACCCGCCAACGTCGCCAGCGCCGTCGCCGAAATCGGCCTGGATTACGTCGTGTTGACGTCGGTCGACCGCGACGACCTCCCCGACCAGGGGGCAGGCCACTTCGCCGAGACCATCCGGGAGATCAAGCGGCGCGACTCGGACATCCTCGTGGAGGTGTTGATCCCTGACTTCCAGGGCGAGGCGGAGCTGGTCGGAAAGATCATCGACGCCGAACCGGACGTCATCGCGCACAACATCGAGACGGTCGAGCGCCTCCAGTGGCCGGTCCGGGACCGCCGGGCGGGCTACGAGCAGTCGCTCTCGGTCCTGCGCCAGGTCGCCGCGGAGTCCGACGCCTACGCGAAAACGAGCATCATGCTCGGCGTCGGCGAGTACCACCACGAGGTCTACCGCACCCTGCGGGACCTCCGTGCGGTCGGCGTCGATGTCGTCACGCTGGGCCAGTATCTCCAGCCCTCGCGCTCGCACCTCGAAGTCAGCGAGTACGTCCACCCCGACGTCTTCGAGACCTGGCGTCAGGTCGCCGAGGCGAAACTGGGTTTCCGGTACTGCGCCAGCGGCCCGATGGTCCGCTCGTCGTACCGCGCCGGCGAACTGTTCGTCGAACGCGTCCTGCGCGAGGGCAAAAGCGCCGCCGCGGCGCGACAGCAGGTGCGGGGAACTGATTGATTCTCATCTGCCCTGCGCGTCCACTAACACGGGGGTCTCCTCCTCTCCAGACTCCGGATTCTCCGTATTTCCTTCGTGAGAATCAGAATCGGACAGATGGGCGACAGGTGGAGCTGGTGTTTACATCTGTTCAGTTATCTGTCCCAATTTGAGTCAATACTGGCCATTTGGCAAGCCATTGGTAGGCAATACCACTGTCGGACCGCCGATTATGTTCGAACTGTGGGAGATTCTATCACGAAAACAATAAATCGTCGGCTCGTGAAACCTACAGATATGTCGCTATCAGAGAGGTGGTCTTTCTCATGAGCGTGTTACAGCGCGAGCCATCGGACATGGTACAGATACTCGACGACGATGGGAAGGTCCGCGAGGGAGCGGAGATGCCGGACATCTCGGATGACACACTCGTCGAGATGTACCGGGAGATGAAACTCGCCCGCCACTTCGACGAGCGAGCAGTCAGCCTCCAGCGCCAGGGTCGGATGGGGACGTATCCGCCGCTGTCGGGTCAGGAGGCGGCCCAGGTCGGGAGCGTCCACGCGCTCGACGACGGCGACTGGGTGTTCCCGAGTTACCGCGAGCACGCCATCGGCTACGTGATGGGCTGGAAACTCAGCCAGATCATCCTCTACTGGATGGGTCACAAGGAAGGGAAGGTCGCACCCGACGACGTCAACATGTTCACGCCGGCGGTGCCGATTGCGACCCAGATTCCCCACGCCACCGGTGCCGCGTGGGCCTCAGCTCTCAGGGACGAGGACAAGGCGTTCATCTGTTACTTCGGCGACGGTGCGACCTCCGAGGGGGACTTCCACGAGGGGCTGAACTTCGCCGGCGTCTATGACGTGCCCGCGATTTTCTTCTGTAACAACAACCAGTGGGCGATCTCGGTTCCCCGGGAGAAACAGACCGCGAGCGCGACCATCGCACAGAAGGGTCACGCCTACGGCTTCGAAGGCGTGCAGGTCGACGGGATGGACCCGCTGGCGGTCTACGCGGTCACGCGCGAGGCCGTCGAGAAGGCAAAACAGGGCGGGGAGGCAGACGAGGAGATCGGCCGGGCGACGCGGCCGACGCTCATCGAGGCCGTCCAGTACCGCTTTGGCGCACACACGACGGCGGACGACCCGAGCGTCTACCGCGACGAGGAGGAAGTACAGCACTGGAAGCAGAAAGACCCCATCCCTCGTCTGGAGACGTTCCTGCGCGACAGGGGGTTGCTCGACGACGAGACCGTCGACGCCATGGAAACCGAAATCGCCGACGAGGTCGCGGAGGCAATCGACGTCGCCGAGGACCACGAGCGTCCCGACCCGGCGGGCATGTTCGAGGACGTCTACGCGGACATGCCCCAGCGGCTCCAGGAACAGCTCGATTATCTCGAAGCGCTTCGCGACCGCCACGGCGACGAGGTGCTACTAGAATGAGCCAGGAAGTAACCGACCAGGAGAGCACGCAGAGTCTGACACTCGTACAGGCAGTCCGGGACGGGCTGTACACGGAGATGGAACGCGACGAGAGCGTGGTCGTGATGGGCGAGGACGTCGGCGAGAACGGCGGCGTCTTCCGCGCGACGCAGGACCTCATCGACGAGTTCGGCGCGGACCGCGTCATCGACACGCCGCTCGCCGAGGCAGGCATCGCGGGGACGGCCGTCGGCATGGCCGCCTACGGCATGCGTCCCGTGGCGGAGTTCCAGTTCATGGGCTTTATCTACCCCGCGTTCGACCAGATCGTCAGCCACGCGGCCCGTCTGCGGACCAGGAGCAACGGCCGCTTTACCTGTCCGGCGGTGTTCCGCGCGCCCTACGGCGGCGGCATCCACGCGCCCGAACACCACTCCGAGTCGACCGAGACCTTCTTCGCCCACCATCCGGGGCTGAAGGTCGTCATGCCCTCGACGCCCTACGACACGAAGGGCCTGCTCATCTCGGCCATCCGCGACCCCGACCCGGTCGTGTTCCTCGAACCCAAACTCATCTACCGGGCGTTTCGCGACGACGTCCCCGAAGACGACTACACGGTTCCCATCGGCGAGGCGAATGTCCGCCGGGAAGGGTCGGACGTGTCGGTGTTCACGTGGGGCGCGATGACCCCCGCGACGATGGACGCCGCCGAGGAACTCGCCGGGGAGGGCATCGACTGCGAGGTGGTCGACCTGCGGACGGTGTCGCCGCTGGACGAGGAGACCATCAAGGAGTCCTTCGAGAAGACCGGCCGGGGCGTCGTCGTCCACGAGGCCCACAAGACGGGCGGACTGGCCGGCGAAATCGTCGCCACCATCCAGGAGGACATTCTCCTCTACCAGGAAGCGCCGATCACCCGCGTCACCGGCTTCGACGTGCCGTTCCCGCTGTACTCCCTGGAGGAGTACTACCTGCCGGAGACAGCGCGCATCAAGGACGGTATCCGGGAGACTGTCGAGTTCTGACCTATGGCATTCGAATTCAAGCTACCCGACGTCGGTGAAGGCATCGCGGAGGGGGAGATCGTCGAGTGGCACGTCAGCCCGGGCGACCGCGTCGAGGAGGACCAGTTGATGGCGGACGTCGAGACCGACAAGGCGGTCGTCGACCTGCCCGCCCCCGTGACCGGCACGGTGCTGGAACTCCACGCCGAGGAAGGGGAGATGGTCCCGGTCGGCACCGTCGTCGCTACCATCGAAATCGAGGGCGAGGTCCCCGACGACGCCGACGTCGATGGTAGCGACACTCGCACGCGAACTCGGGGTCGACATCACGGCAGTCGACGGCTCCGGCCCGAGCGGCCGGGTGACCGAGGCCGACGTTCGAGCCGCCGCGGAAGACGACGGCGACGGCGAGAGCGAGGAGAAAGGGACGAAGTCGGCGATTACGCGCCGTGACGAGGGCAGCGACGCCGGCGCGACAGCCGCTGAGGCGACTGGCTCGGCGGGCGCGGCGGCGACCGTCGAGACCGCCGACCGCGACCGGACGCTCGCCGTCCCCGCGACTCGACGGGTCGCCCGCGAACTCGACGTCGACATCAACGAGGTGCCGACGGAGAAGACGCGCGACGGCGAGGCGTTCGTCGAGGAGGAGGACGTTCGGGCGTTCGTCGAGACCCGGGAGGCAGCCGAGGCGGCACCCGCGAGTGCGGGCGCGGAGACCGCACAGCCCACGCCCGGTGGCCCGGCGGCCGGCGAGCGCGTCACCACGGAGGCCTACAAGGGCATCCGGCGGACCATCGGCAACAAGATGGCGGAGTCGAAGTATACCGCCCCCCACGTCACCCACCACGACACGGCCGACGTGTCGGCGCTCGTCGAGGCACGCCAGGAACTCAAACCGCGCGCCGAGGAGCGGGGTATCGACCTGACCTACATGCCGTTCGTGATGAAGGCCATCATCGCCGCGCTGAAGGAGTATCCGATGCTCAACTCCGAACTCGACGAGAAAGCGGGCGAAATCCGCTACAAGCACTACTACAACATCGGCATCGCCGTGGCGACCGACGCTGGACTGATGGTGCCGGTCGTCAAGGACGCCGAGAACAAGGGCATGCTCCAGTTGGCCTCGGAGGTGAACGAACTCGCAGCGAAGGCCCGCGACCGCGACCTCAGGCCCGACGAGATGCAGGACGGCACGTTCACCATCACCAACTTCGGGGCCGTTGGCGGCGAGTACGCCACGCCCATCATCAACTACCCCGAGACCGCAATCCTCGGGCTCGGGGCCATCAAACAGCGGCCCGTCGTCGAGGACGGGGAAGTCGTCCCGAAGCACACGCTGCCGCTGTCGCTGACCATCGACCACCGGGTCATCGACGGTGCCGAGGCCGCGAAGTTCTGTAACAGGGTCATGGAGTACCTCGAAAACCCCACGCTCCTGTTACTGGAGTAACGACACGCGACTATCGAACCCACACGATTCACACAATGGTTGTTGGAGACATCACCTCATCGACTGACGTACTGGTAATCGGCGGCGGACCGGGCGGCTACGTGGCCGCGATCCGGGCCGGACAGCTCGACCTCGACGTGACGCTCGTCGAGATGGACGCCTACGGCGGCACCTGCCTCAACCGGGGCTGTATCCCGTCGAAGGCGATGATTTCCGCGGCGGACATCGCCCACAGGGCCCGCGAGGCCGAGGACATGGGGGTCTACGCGGACCCGGCGGTCGACCTCCAGGGGATGGTCGAGTGGAAAGACAGGCTGGTCACCCGCCTGACCAAGGGCGTCGAGTCGCTCAGCGAACGCGCCGGCGGCCACCTCATCGAGGGACGGGCGGAGTTCGCCTCCGCCAAGAAGGCCCGCATCGTCGCGTCAGGTGAGGGCCAGGGCGCTGAATCCATCGAGTTCGACCACGCCATCATCGCGACGGGAAGCCGCCCCATCGAGATTCCGGGCTTCGGGTTCGACGGCGAGCACATCCTCTCCTCGAAACACGCCCTCTCGCTTTCCTCGGTGCCCGAGAGCATGGTCGTCGTCGGCGCGGGCTACATCGGGATGGAACTGGCGACGGTCTACCAGAAACTCGGCTGTGACGTGACGATTGTCGAGCAACTCGACGACGCGCTCCCGCAGTACGAGGACGACGTGACGAAGGTCGTCCGCGAGCACGCCGAGGACCTGGGCATCGAGTTCCACTTCGGCGAGCGCGCGCTGGAGTGGGAGGAGATGGGCGAGGGGCTGACGGTCAAGACCGAAGACGAGGACGGCACCGTCTCGGAGTTCGGTGCCGAGAAGTGTCTCGTGGCGGTCGGCCGCCAGCCCGTGACGGACACGCTCAACCTCGACGCCGTCGACGTCGAGACCACCGACGGCGGCTTCATCGAGACCGACGGGCAGGCCCGAACCAGCGAGGACACCATCTTCGCGGTCGGCGACGTGGCCGGCGAGCCGATGCTCGCACACAAGGCGTTCAAGGAGGGCGAGGTCGCCGCGGAGGTCATCGCCGGCGAGCCCTCGGCGCTGGACTACCAGGCCGTCCCGGCCGCGGTGTTCACCGACCCCGAAATCGGCAACGTCGGCATGACCGAGGCCGAGGCCCGCGAGGCCGGATTCGAGCCGGTCGTCGGACAGATGCCGCTCCGGGCCTCCGGCCGTGCCCTCTCGCTCGACGAGACCGACGGGTTCGTCCGCGTCGTCGCCGACAGCGACAGCGAGTTCATCCTCGGGGCACAGGTCGTCGGCCCCGAGGCGTCGGAACTCGTCGCGGAACTCACGCTCGCCATCGAGATGGGCGCGACGCTCGAAGACGTCGCCTCGACCATTCACGTCCACCCGACGCTCTCCGAGGCCGTCCACGAGGCCGTCAAGGGCGCGCGCGGCGAGAGCATCCACTACTGAGCGACGAAATCCCCTTGTATACTGACTCGTATACATCAGTATGAGCAAGCCCATCCGGGTCGAAGAGGACACGCATGCCGCACTCGCGGCGCTCAAAGACGAGGACGAGACGTTCGACGACCTTCTTTCGCGCCTCGTCCGGGAGCGGCGGGACCTCGTTCGGGAAGGGGCGGGACTCTGGAGCGGGACTGACGCCGCCGAGAAGGCCCGCAAGTATCGCAAAGAGATGAAAGAGGACGTCGGAAACCGATGACGCTCTACGACAGCAGTGTGCTCATCGAATATCTCGATGGGGCTGACGTGGCCGTCGAGTACGTCGAAGCACATCTCGACGAGCGCGCAGTTACACCGCAACTCACGATGTTCGAGGTGTACCAGGGCGAAGTGTTCAAATCTGGTCCGGCGGATTTCGATGCTGTCGATGGGGCACTCGGCTGGGTTACTGTTCTCGACGGCGACGGGGACGTGGCACGCTCGGCTGCCAAACTCCAGAACGAGCTTCACCGTCAGGGGGAAGTCCTCGCCGCTCGTGACGCGTTCATTGCCGGAGCCGCGAGAGCACACGACGAACGCCTCGCTGTCGCCGACTCGGATTTTGACGTCGCGGGATTAACCAACCTCGTCGACGTGGATTTCCTCTAGACCGCCAGCGGCGGTACGGGATCGCCGTCGGGTTCGAGGAGACCGAGAAGCCGAGTCCGAGCCCGGTGGAACTCACGCTTCTGGAGCGCCTGCTGACGCCGGGACGCGCCGAACCCGGAACTGTCGGGGACCGGTAGCTATCCGGTCTCTTGTGATTCCAGCGTTGCCGGGTCAGTCCGTCGACGGGTCGGCGTGTTCCTCGATGTACGCACACAGTTGGTCGCCGCTCGTCTCGACGCCCTGCCGGCGGAAGAAGTTCGCGACGTTCTCGCAGTCCCGGTCGAGGAAGTCGTCGCTGTTGGGGTGGTGGACCGTCACCGCCTGGCCGATGTCGATGACGTACAGCTGTGAGTCCTGGACGACGATGTTGAACTCCGAGAGGTCGCCGTGGACGATGCCGGCGTCGTAGAGGCGGGTCATGTACTCGCGGACGACCTCGTATGCGGTCTGGGGGTTCTCGACGTGCACCT
>PXQO01000022.1 GCA_003021285.1 Halobacteriales archaeon QH_2_65_14
AGCGAGCGCGTGGCCGACCGGAGAGAGGCCACGGCTTGCTCGAACGGCGAGCGGGAGCGGGAGCCCCGCGAGCGCTCCACCTGCTCGCGCGGTGACCGAAGGGAACCGCAAGAGCAAAGCGAGCCCTGAGAGGCCCCCGAGTCGAGACAGCGGGGGCTTCCCACACATTCGAGTTCTTCAATTTTTTCCCCGAGGTACTATGTCGCGGAGTAACTGTTCTCTCTTTCCCTATCAGTCCCGCCCCGTCCGGAGACAGCGCTTGGTCCGCGGGATACAGACCGTGATGCCCGCATGAATCCGGTCTATCGACCAGAGGAGCGCCGCCGAGAGCAACGTTGCCACCACCGGCAATGCAACCGCAATCGGCTCGGCGAACGAGACGAGCACGAACAGAGACAAACCTGACAGTACCACTGACGCGAGGATCGTCTTGACCGGCGGCCGAGACGACGTTCGTGTGTGTCCTCTCATGTGAGTTCGTACACGCGCTAGCCCCATAAATATAATCTGAATTATATTTCTGTAACGTCGACTACTGAAACGAATTTCAGGAGACGAGGTAGGTATCGACAGGGTTGTTGGTAGCGCATCACACGCATCTTTTTTGTCCTGTCACACGTCGGGTCAGGTATGACGCTGTTCTTGGAGGAGATGGAGAGCGAGCGTCTGCAGTACGAGCGGCTCCATCCCGCGGAGTTCGACCCGTTCGAACTGTACGAGTACGCCAGGGCGGGGGGCCACACATCGAGGAGATAACTGTCCAGGTGACGTGGAGTCGCACAGAGCACCCGAAGGAGGCGTTCGACAGGAACCGCCGGACTGCGACGCTGGGGACGTGGCTCCGCAAGCCCTTCTGGGGGCAGGGATACTCCGGCGAGCGCGCGGCCAGGATGCTCGAACTCGCCTTCGACCGCCGCAAGGAGGGCCGCATCCGCAACGACGTCGTCATCGACGGCGAACCACACGAGTCCATCCGGTACAGCATCGCCCGCGAGGAGTGAGAAGAGAACCGGGAATAGCCAGTCGAATCGTTCGGGACCGTCAGTCAAGCAGGTCGGGGAGGTCGTTGACCGAGTCGACCACCGCGACAGCGCCGGCCTGTTCGTACTTCTTGCGGCCGCGGGCACCGGACAGGCCGCCTGTCAGCACGCCCAGGCCGTGGTAGGTTCGCGAGTCGGTCTCGCCGGCGTTGACCGCCGTGCGGACGTCGTCGAGGGTGTCGCCGGCGAAGGCGACGGTGTCTGCGTCGAACCGTTCGGCCAGCGTCACGAGCGCGCCGGGGTCGGGCTTGCCACCCTCCCAGTCGTCCATCGTGAACCGGTGACGGTCGGAGACCGCGAGGCCCGCGCGGTCGAGCGCGATGTCGGCTTCGGCGGCGGGCCGTCCGGTCAACACGCCGACCGGATACCGGTCAGTGAGTGTCCGGAGGGTGTCGTCGTCGACGAGTACCGGTTCGTCGTGGATGTACCCCGGCGTATCGAGGTCGGGATCGCCGCCCTCGATTTCGCGGTAGAGGTCCGTGCCGAGGTAGAGTTGCTGGAAGACGTCCCGCAGGCGGTCGCGGTCCCACGCCGCGCAGACGCGCTCGCGGTCGGCCGGCGTGAGTTCCTCGGAAATGACGGTCCGGGCGGCCGCCAGCCCGCCGCCTGCTCCGGCGATGGCGTCCGTATACTGGTCGAGCGTGAGGTCGAACCCCTCCCGGCGGGCGAGGACGTACAGCGCCGCCGCGTCGGTCAGCTCCCAGTCGTTGTTGAACCCGCCGGCTTCCTTGAACTGCTGGACGTCACCCCGGTCGATTGTTTCGCCGTACACGTGTTCGACGGTCTCGACGTTCGTGCGCCGATAGGAGTCGGCGACGTCCACGAGGACGCCGTCGACGTCGAGCACGACTGCGTCGACGTTCATGTATCGAGTCCTGATGTGCTCGGTATTGAAGCGCGTTGTGGCTAGAGACAGGTTTGCCAACTCGTGCCACTCCGAGGTACCCTCCTATCAGTTCCCGACGTGCGGTGTGGGGGCGTCCCATCCCCCGAAAAGAGCTATGTACGAAGAGCGGCCACATCCAGTATGCGCGAGGCCAGCCGGACGACACGGGAACGGATGGCGGACCGCCTGCGGGAGGAACCACTGACTGCGAGCGCGCTCGCCCGGGAGTTCGAACTCCGGAAGGCGGACGCCCTCGGCCACGTCGAACACATCGCCCGGACGCTCGAAAACAGCGACGACGAACTGCTCGTCGCGCCCCCCGAGTGTCGCGACTGCGGGTTCGACGGCTTCGACGACCTCGTGAACCACCCGAGCAGGTGCCCCGACTGCAAGAGCGAGAACGTCGACGAACCCGCCTTCCGGGTCGCGTAAGACGGACTGGTCGGCGAGGGCCGGGACAGGTCATCACCCTCGTGAGTCGGTTCTCGAAAAGCGTTTGGGGGAGCGGCCGGTAGGGGACGTATGCTCCGCTACATCGGGTTGCTGTTGCTGATTCCGCTACTCGATGCGCTGTTTCTGGTCGTGTTGACGGCCTATCTCGGCTGGCAACTCGTGGTCCTGCTCGTCGTCCTGACGGCGTTTCTCGGCCTGCTCCTGGCGCGGATGGAAGGGCGTCACACCCTCCGGAAGATTCAGCGCAAGGCCGCCCGCGGGGAAGCGCCGACCGACGAACTCATGGACGGCGCTCTCCTGCTCGTCGCGGGTGCGTTCCTGCTGACGCCGGGGCTGGTCACCGACGGGGTCGGATTCTGCCTGCTCGTCCCCCTGACGCGGTACCCCATCCGCGTGGCGCTCAAGAAGTGGGTGGTCGTCCCCTACCTCGACAGGAAAACCGGCGGATTCGCCTCGGGTTCGGTCTACATCGGTGGCTTCCCCGGCGAGGACTCCGGCGGTTCGGGCACACCTCCCGGTGACGGCTCCGGTCCGGACGACCCCGACGACGGGTTCGGGACCGCCCGCGACGTCGAGTTCGAGGAAATCGACGACTCGGGGTGAGTCAGAGGGCCGCGAAAAACCGGACGACAGTCCGGTGATGATCCGCCCGGACACGGCTGACCTAACCGCTGGATACTGGCGGCGAACATCCGCCAGGATTTTCGTCCGTCAGTATATCCAAACCCTCTTTTTCCAACGAGACGTCTGTCCGTCCAAATGGTCGATCTGCTGACCGGGGTACTCGTCGGCATCGTCGTCTACACGGTCCTCGCGATGACACTGCGGGCCTGGGGCTACCTGCCCGAGTACGTGAAGGTTTCGGGTCCGATACTGACGGTTCACACGAGGCGTGGCCGGGAGTTTCTCGACAGGCTGTCGAAACCCAAGCGGTTCTGGCGGGCGTGGGGCAACGTCGGGGTCGGCATCACGCTGGTCGTGATGGTGCTGAGCGGCGTGGTGGTCATCTTCTCCGTCATGGCAATCATCTCCCAGCCCGAGGGGGCCGCTATCGAGAGTCCGCAGAACGTGCTCGTCATCCCCGGCGTCAACGAGTTCCTGCCGCTGTCGGCGGCCGGTGAGATACTGTTCGGCCTGCTGGTCGGCCTGGTCGTCCACGAGGGGGGTCACGGCCTGCTCTGTCGCGTCGAGGACATCGAAATCGAGTCGATGGGTATCGCGCTGTTCGCGCTCGTCCCGGTCGGCGCCTTCGTCGAACCGGACATCGACGACCAGCGCGACGCCAACCGCGGCTCCCAGGCCCGGATGTTCGCCGCCGGTATCACGAACAACTTCGCGGTTACACTCCTCTCGCTCGTGTTACTGTTCCTGGTCGTGGGGTTCATCGGCGTCGCTCCCGGCGCGCCGGTCGGCGACACCTTCGCTGGGTCCGGGGCGGCCGAGGCCGGCATCGAGCGAGGTGACGTCATCACGGCGATAAACGGCACCACCGTCGAGAACGCCACACAGTTCGAACGCATCGTCGACGAAAGCGAGAGCGGGACACTACTCGTCTCGCGCGACGACGGCGAGGACGTCCTCGTCGAGCGCCGGTTGCTCGTCACCGGAGCCGTCCCCGAGGTCGTCAGAGGTATCTCGCTGGGCGGCGAGGAGCAACCCCACATCCAGGCGGTCAACGGGACTGCGGTCGGCTCCGAGCGACAGTTCGCCAGTGCCGTCGAGAACCGGTCCGTGGCGACAGTCGAGACCAACCGCGGCTCCGAGACGTTCCCGGTCGGCGTCTACGTCTTCCACGTCGAACCCGACGGGCCGCTGGCCGACGCCGGCGCGCCGACCGATGGAGAGGTGATACTCACCCACATCGGCGGCGTCCGCGTCTCGAACACCTCGGGCTACCGGCCGGTCATCGACAGGTTCGACCCCGGGGAGGCGGTCACTGTCGACGCCTACGTCGACGGCCAGCAGGAACGCTTCAACGTCACCCTCGGGAGCGGGAGCGACGGTCAACCCATCCTGGGTATCAGGACGGAAGAGGGCTACAGCGGCCTGCTGATAGACGACTTCGGCGTCGACCCGTACCCCGCCGACGACTTCCTCTCGCTTCTGGGCGGCGATGCCGTGTCGGACGACGTCTCGGCGGTCGGGGGCTTCCTCTGGTACCAGGCCCAGTTGCTCGTGTTGCCGTTCGCGACGCTCGTCGTCGAGGGGCTGAGCTACAACTTCGCGGGCTTTACCTCCGACGTGTCCGGCTTCTTCGTCGCACAGGGCCCCCTCTCGTTCCTGGGTGGCTGGCTGCTCGTCGCCGCCAACCTGCTGTTCTGGACCTGGTGGATCAACTTCAACCTCGCGCTGTTCAACTGCATCCCCGCCTATCCGCTCGACGGCGGCCACATCCTCCGGGCCGGGACGGAGTCCATCGCCTCGCGCCTGCCGACCTCATACGGGCGCGAACTCGTCACCGTGGTGACAGTGTCGGTGACGCTCGTGATGGCAGGAGCGCTCGTCGTGCTCGTTTTCGGGCCGCTCTGGCTCACCTGAGAACGAAACCTTTCCTACCGCGGGGGTCCACGACTCCCATATGCCAGACCGACGCGACCCGCCACCGACAGAGGAGGGCTGGTACGTCCTCCACGACTTCCGGACCATCGACTGGGATGCCTGGCGCGAGGCCCCCGAACGCGACAGACTGCGCGCGCTCACCGAGGCCGTCAACCACCTCGAACCAAGACTCGACGTCGAGGACGCCGAGGAGGGGGCCTCGGCCATGTACTCGATTATCGGGCACAAGGCCGACTTCCTGCTCGTCCACCTCCGCCCGTCGAGTGCACACCTCGATGCGCTCGAACGGCAGTTCGAGTGTACGGAGTTCGCCCGGTACACCGAGCGGGCGACGTCGTTTTTCTCGGTCACCGAGGCGTCGGGGTACTCCGAGCAGGCCCGGGAGTACTTCGAGGGCGAACTCGACGAGAACTCGGGGCTGGCGAACTACATCCGGACCCGGACCCGCCTGTATCCGACGATTCCCGACGCCACCCACGTCTGTTTCTATCCGATGAACAAGCGCCGCCAGCCCGGGGGCAACTGGTACGACCTGCCCTTCGAGGAGCGAGCAGAGCACATGGCGGTCCACGGCGACATCGGCCGCGACTACGGCGGCCGCGTCGTCCAGATGATTACCGGCGCGATTGCACTCGACGACTGGGAGTGGGGGGTCACGCTGTGGGGAGACGACCTCGTCGACATGAAGGACCTCCTCTACGAGATGCGGTTCGACCCCTCGACCTCGCAGTTCGCCGAATTCGGCCACTTCTACGTCGGCCGCCGCATGGCGGCGTCGGACCTGTCCGCGCTCCTCGCCGGCGAACCTGTCCCTGCCGACGGGGACGTCGAGGTGAAGCGCGAACGAACGGAGCAGTCGAGCGCGACGCCGACGGCGAGTCACAACACCGCCGCCCTCGCCACCGGGTACGGCCGTGGCGGCCCGGGCCAGGAGTCCGACGACGAGACACCTGAAAAGAGAAAGGAAAGTGAGACGACTGACGGCGACGGGGACGAACGCGGGTCGGCGGCAGGGAGTGAACGCGGGTCGGCCGGGGGAACGGAAGACAGGACGTTCGCGGAGACGGAACGCGACGACGGAGCGACAGACCACGACTCGCGGGGCGGGTCGCGGCCGCCCACGCCCGACGACGACGAGGGATGGGTCGAGGACGAGAGCGTCGACACCCGTCTCGCGCAACTCGGCATCCACCAGGGTGACGAGTACGAGCAGGACGGGTACGGCCTCGTTCTCTACTCGGACGCGGACGCCCAGAAACTCGCCGACGAAGTCGCGGACCTGCGGGGCAACTTCGACCACTACGATTCACACCTGCTGACGACGGTCCGGGCCCAGGGCGGGCGGTCGGCGGTCGTCAGCCTCTGGGACTCCGAGCGGGCGGCGACCACGGCCCACGGGTTCCTGCAGGACCTCTCGGGCGTCTCCGAGAGCTACGGCGGTCCGATAGCTGGCGTCGAGACCGGTTCAGCGGACGACGCTGACGGCGAGCACGACCGGGGAGAGGGACACGCCGGCCACGCCGCCGGGGGAGCCGACGACATCCGGAAGGAACTCGCGGAGATGGACGTCTACGCCGGCCAGCCACACGGCGAGGACGTCTACGCGCTGGTGCTGTACTCCGGGGCGGACCGCGAGACCCTGGAGACGGACGTCGAGGACCTGAGCGACGGGTTCGACCGCTACGACACTCACGAGGGGACGACGGTCTACGAGGACCCCGAGGGGGACACCGCGGCGGTCGTCAGCCTCTGGGAGACCGCCGACGCGGCCGAGACGGCGAGCAGTTACCTCGCCGACCTCCCCGGCGTGGTCCGGTGGGCCGACGAGGGCGAAGGGTTCGCGACGATGGGCATGTTCTACACCGTCAAGCCCGACTACCGGGAGGAGTTCGTCGAGAAGTTCGGGACTGTCGCGGAGATGGTCGACGAGATGGACGGCCACCGCGAGACCACGCTCCTGGTCAACACCGACGACGAGAACGACATGTTCATCGCCAGCCGGTGGGACTCCCGGGAAGACGCCATGGCGTTTTTCCGGTCCGACGAGTTCGCCGAAACCGTCGACTGGGGCCGGGACGTGCTCGCTGACAAACCCCGCCACGTCTTTCTTGCCTGAGCACTCCTCGGGCCGGCGTCGACTGCGACCGCCGGACGAGGGCGGCCACACGGCGTCCCGACCGCGTAACGAACGGGTTTTAGGCCCGGACAGGCTAGGGCGGTCCAATGAGTCAGCCATTCGAGGGCCTCCCGACGACGCCGAAGGGGGACGAACTCGTCGACAAGGCCTTCTCGCGGGCGGCACGTTCGGGGCGGGCCAAATCCGGCCACGACGCCCAGCAGTCGATGTTGCTGACCGCGAGCAACATCATCTCGGACAACCTGGAGAACGTCGTGTCGGGCTGGCCGGACTTCGAGCGCCTGGACCCATTTTACTACAACCTCGCGGACGCCATCGTCGGCGTGGACGCGCTCCGCCAGCACTTAAACGAGGTGAGCTGGGCCAGCAGGAAGGCGACGGACATCCGCCACGAGTACGAGGACCTGATGCGCGGGAGCGACGTGGACCTCGCCCGCAAGCACCGCAAGCAGGCGTTCGCCCGGCTCGCGGACGTCGTCGAGGAGGTCGAGGACGACCTCGACGCGCTGCTGGACGTGCGCGAACAGCTCCGTGGCCTGCCCGACATCCGGCCCGACGAACCCACAATCGTCGTCGCGGGCTACCCCAACGTCGGCAAGTCCTCGTTCGTCAACGCCGTTACCCGCGCGAGCAACGAGGAAGCGTCGTATCCGTTCACGACGACGCAGGTCCACGCCGGCCACGTCGACCACCAGCACATCCGCTACCAGCTCGTCGACCCCCCCGGCCTGCTCGACCGGCCGCCCGAGGAGCGAAACGAGGTCGAATCGCAGGCCGTCTCCGCACTCGAACACGCCGCCGACGCAGTGCTCGTCATCCTCGACCCCAGCGACGAGTGTGGCTACCCCCTCGACGTCCAGCGCTCGCTCCGGGATGCACTCGCCGCCGAGTTCGACGCACCCGTGCTGTCGGTGTTCAACAAGGCCGACCGCGTCCGGGGTCAGACCTTCGAGGACGCCGACCACGTGATGAGCGTCACGGAAAACGAGAACGTCCAGGCGGTGCTCGAAGCCGCCATCGCGGCCGTCGACTGGGAACCCGAACTGCCCATAGACGAAGACCAGTAGTTCGTTCGGCGCAGTCGATGGTCTCTCGACGGCGCTAAACGGGTCAGTGAGACTGACGAGTCGGCGGATGGGGGCGGGCCAGGATTCGGCGTCCCTCTCGGTGCACTCGCGCTTCTGGTTTTCGCAGTTGTCTGCTGGATGGTTCGTAGCGACACGTCAACAACCCCACCCTACTG
>PXQO01000023.1 GCA_003021285.1 Halobacteriales archaeon QH_2_65_14
GTGGTCCGTCCACGAGTTCGAACACACCGAGATCGACCGGCGAGTGGCACAGGTGTCTGCCGACGTCATTCGTGCCGTCACAGACGGTGTCACCCGATTTGTGGAGCCCAAGTCATGACCGACCACGACGACCTCATTCATACCGCCGGTCAAGCACACTGTCCGTGCGACGAGTGCGATTGGTGGGTTCCAGCAGGCATGGAATATCTCTATGCGACGCATCGTCGAGAGGACCACGACGAGTTCTGTGAGAGGACAGATCGGAACCGATAGCGACCGCTCATTATATACCTGAACCGCAAGAGGGTGTTGAACCCTTTTTAAGTATGCCCGGGGAGGGCTCCGAACCCTCGATCTCCGCATGTCCCAGGTACGAGGCAAGCCTCGCGGGAACGCCGGAGTTGTGCCGCGTTCGTGTGAAACCCTATGAGTGCGGCGCTATGTCCAGCTAAGCCACCCGGGCGCACTCGGTGATAGCAGAGTCCCCGTCTTTAACTTTCCCATCCGCGACTCCATCGCTATCGATTTCCACACTCAAGCGAGTAAAAACGGGAGCCCGAACGTGACGACGAGGCCGACGAGCAACACCACGAACCCCAGCGCGACCTGGGTGCTCGTGTACTCGCTCTGGGGCGCTGTACTCCGAAGCGGGGGCTCGCGCTCGGGCGGCGTCGGCTCCGCCGGGTCGTACGCCGGTCGGTCGTCGTGGTCGGCCGTCATACCTGCCCATTCACGTGCCCACCACTTCGATGTATCGAAACACCCGTCACCCCAGCAACAGCAACGCGAGCGGAACCGTCACGAAGACGAGACCCGCGCCGAAAAAGAGAATGCCTCGCCACAGCATCCCCCGCTGGGCCCTCCGCTCGCCGCTGTTGGTGATGATGAACTGGTCTGTGTCGGCCTTGACCTGCTCGACGACCTCCGAGAGTCCGTCCTCCCCGACCGTGATTCCGCGCTCGTCCGGGTTCTCGACGCCGACCACCGCGTCGACGCCCGCCGGGAGGTCGACGGAGTGCCCCGACTCCCGAACGGGACCCAGGACGTACGCGTTCCCGCCGGGGTCGAGCCGTGACTCCGTGTATCGGCGTTTGCGACTGGGGTTCGAGTCCACGTCGTCGGTCCCGTCGAGGTACTCCCGGATGGGCGACGGGGGCGATTCGTCCGGTTCGACCTCGATGGTGGTCGTCGACGCAAGGTACCGACTCGCTCCCGCCGGGTCGACCAGAACCGACCCAGTACTGTCTTCGAGCACGAAGGGGTGGCTGTCCTCGCCGGAGTCGAGCAGGGTCCAGTTCGAACGGCGGCCACGCGGGTTGTATGCTTTGACCGTCCACTCCTGGACCACCGTCTCCGTGCTGGTAAACGGCGACAGGCTTGTCCCCTCGTGAGCCCCCGCCGTCCCCGTCAGTTCGACCTCCCCCGATTGCTCGTCCATCGTCCGGATGTCGACGGGTTCGAGCCGCTTCATCCGGACGTAGTTCCCCACGTGGCCGAGTCCGAGCACGGCCATGAGTACCCCGGGAACGCCGGCGAAGACGAACGCGAGCAGTAGGTTACTGGCCATATACTGGCCGGTTCTTTATCTGTTCGTGTAAAACTACTGCCGGCTCGCGTTCCCGGCGGGCGACCAGGATGCCTGGGTTCGCTTCGCCGCGGTGGCGAGCCTTCGACGCCCGCTATTCGAGGAGCGGAAACACGATGCCGAACAGGAGCACCGAGAAAAAGCCGACGACTGTACCGATGACCTCCGAGTAGAGAAACAGCGTGGTCTCCCACTCGGGAAGCTCCCCGAAGAGCGCGGGACCGAATAGCCCGCCGCCCGCGCCCAGCGCGAACAGCCCGAGACCGAGCAGGAATCCAGTCTTTGCCCAGGATGCGTAATCGAACGAACGTCGTCTCATACTCCGACTGCCGGTAGACAGCGTTATCAATTTTTCCACCCGGCGGCGACCGCCGGTGCCGTCAGAAGTCGACGCCGCGGACCGCCGTCCCCTCCGCGACGAACGCGACGCCGTGAAGTCCGCACGCGCATTCGATTACCACGTCGGTCATAGCGGTCAGTGGAAGACGAAATAGCCATACAACTCAGGCCCCAAGTGCGGGCAGAACTCCGGCGATGCTCACGAAACGAATCATCCCCTGTATCGACGTGGACGTCGACGAGGACGGGAACCCGGCAGTCTACACCGGCGTGAACTTCGAGAACCTGGAGTACACGGGCGACCCGGTGGAGATGGCGAAACACTACAACGAGGCGGGGGCCGACGAGTTCGTCTTCCTGGACATTACGGCCTCCGCGGAGGGCAGGGAGACGATGCTCGATACCGTCCGGGCAGTCGCCGACGAGGTGTTCATCCCGCTCACGGTGGGCGGCGGGATCAGAACCCGGGAGGATATCAAGGAGACGCTCCGTGCGGGTGCGGACAAGGTGTCGATAAACACCGCCGCGCTGGAGAACCCGGCGTTGATCACGGCGGGAGCGCGGGCCTTTGGCAGCCAGTGTATGGTCATCTCCGTCGACGCGCGCCGCCGGTTCGACGGGGACGGCGAGCACTACGCCGCGGTCAACGGCGAATCCTGCTGGTTCGAGTGTACCGTCAAGGGTGGCCGCGAGGGGACCGGCCGGGACGTCGTCGAGTGGGCCACGGAAGCACAGGAGCGCGGCGCGGGCGAACTGTTCGTCAACTCCATCGACGCCGACGGCACCCGCGAAGGGTACGACATCCCGCTGATGCGGGCCGTCTGTGACGCCGTCTCGACGCCCGTCATCGCCTCCTCGGGCTGTGGCGGCCCCGAAGACGCCTACGAGGTTTTCGCCGAAGCGAACGCCGACGCCGCCCTCGCCGCCTCCATCTTCCATTTTGGCGACTACTCCATCCGGGCGGTCAAGGAGTATCTCGCCGAACGGAACGTCCCCGTCCGGCTGTGACCCGCCGAGGAACGTCCGTCGAAAGACCCACCGGTAGCCGGTGTATGACACCCGGAATAGCCCTCCAGTATCAATCGTGATAGATTATTTTATTCGATTCCTTCTCTGGTCGCAGTCGGGCTGTTCGTGCGGTACTACCCCTACAACTGGCACATCGGGTCTGGTCCCCCGAGGACCCCGCGGGCTGGCGATCAAGACCCCGTCCTGTAGCGAGAACGGCAACCTTTTCGTTGCAACCTTCCTACGTGCTGGCAATGGAATGGCGGTGCGAGTGGTGTGGGAAGCCCCACGAGGAAAACGACCCGCCGTGTGACAACTGCGGACACGGGCAGTTCGAGAAGGCAGTCGTCCCCCGCACGGACCTCGCCGAGGGTGAAGGCGGGCCGGAGGCGACGCTCGTATGGGTCTGTACGGAGTGTGGCCGGGAACACCCCAAGCACGCGCCGCCGTGTAGCCGGTGCGGGAACGCGACGCTCGAAAAACAGCGACAGCGCGTCGACGAGTCGGAACTGTCCGCGCCGGGCTACGTCGACCTGCTGACCCCCCAGTACGCCGCCCTCATCGGGATAGCGGCGGTGTTCGCGGTCGTGCTGGCCCTGGGTGTCACGGGCGTCGTCGACCTGCCCGGCATGGGGACGGACGTTCCCGACGTCGAGGACGTCCCTGGCAACGCGACGGCCGTCGACGGTATCCCGCTCGCGGCCGTCGAGGATGCCTACGTGGACGAACTGAACGACCAGCGCGAGGCTCGCGGAGTCGAGCGGTTAGAACGGGCGGAGGGACTCGACGAGGTTGCGACGTTTTTCAACCAGCGCCAGGTGAAGCGAACCCTCGCCGGCGGCGACCCCATCGAGACGGGGACGCTCAACGACCTCCTCGGTCGGGAGTGCCGGACTGACTCGGAGGTGGACATCGAACTGGCGTCGGTCGGACTCGACGAGGGAACCGACGCGGAAGAACTCGGGACGCTCCTCGCAACCGACGTCGTCGAAGACGAGGGCTGGCGTCCCGACTCGACGCGACGCACGACCGGCGTCGACGTTCACAGTGCTGGCGGCCAGTTGTATCTCACGCAGTTCGTCTGTGAGAGCTAAGTCTAAGTGTGACGGCGTTTGTCAGCGTCGTCAGGCCCCTCCTGCCGACTCGTAGGCGTCCCGGAAGCCGTCGGATTTCTCGATGACGCGCTCGGCCCCCGTTTCGAGTGCGTCGAGCGCATCGACACCCTCCTCGGTCTTGATCGTCAACACCGGGTCGGTCTGCCCCCCCGACTGCTCGGGGTTCATGTCGTACGTGGCTGCCGTGATTTCGTCCGTCTCCAGCAGTGCCCCCTTGAGGACGTTCATGAACGTGTGGTCCTCGCCGGCGATCTCCATAGAGAGCAGGTTCTCCTCCTTTTCGATAACCCGCAGTTCCATACCTTCCGGTAGCAGTTCGTGCATACCTCAACCTTTCGACTCGTCGCCGTGACGCCGGGTCGCGGCACCGCTCTGGGCACGACTCCGCCCGGACGCGCCCTCACCGCAGAAGCTAAAAGCTGGTTTTGAAACGTTCGGAAACGGTCGCCTCCGAGAACCTGCTCACGGCGTCAGCCGGTCCGGCGTTCGGGGGAACAGGATGGCCTCCTTCACGTTGTCGAGTCCGGCGACCTGTTTGACGAGGCGGTCGATGCCGAGGCCGTAGCCGCCGTGGGGCGGCACGCCGTAGCGGAAGGCGTCGAGGTAGAACGCGAAGTCGTCAGGGTCGACGCCCTGCTCGCGCATCGTCGCGGTGAGACGGTCGACGTCGTGTTCGCGCTGGCCGCCCGAGGAGAGTTCGAGGCCGCGGTACAGCAGGTCGAACTTCCGGGAGGCAACGTCGTCGCCGGGGACTCCCTGCCGGTAGTAGAACTTCTCGTCGGGGTAGCCGACGACGAACACCGCCGGGTGGCCCCGTTCGGCGAAGTGTTCGCCGAGCAGTCGCTCGCCCGTGGAGTCGATGTCCTCCGGGTCGTCGGGGACGTGGTCGAACTCCTCGTCGAGGATGGACAGCGCCTCGTCGAACGCGATGCGCGGAAACGGCTCCTCGGGGACCGAAAGCGACGCGTCCAGCAGGTCGAGTTCGCGCGACGCGGTCGCGTCGAGTCGTTCCAGCGTATGCCGGAGCGACTCCTCCTGGACGTCCATCACGTCGCGGTGGTCCTCGATGTACCCGAGTTCGACGTCGAACATCGAAATCTCGGAGACGTGTCGCGAGGTGGCGAACCGCTCGGCACGGAACGCGTCCCCGACCTCGAACAGGCGGTCGAACCCGGCCGCGACGAGCATCTGCTTGTACAGTTGCGGGCTCTGGGAGAGGAACGCCTCCCGGTCGTAGTAGACGACGGGAAACAGGTCCGCGCCGCCCTCTGCACCGGCGGCCGACAGCGTGGGCGTGTCGACCTCCTCGAACTCCGTGTCCAGCCGCGTCGACAGGTCCGCGTCGACGTCCTTGGCGATTTCGAGCGGCGGTGAGTCTTGCGCCTCGCTGATGACGGTACACGTCGTCGCGTCGAGTTCGACGCCGCCCGGCGCTTGGTCGGTTGCCGAGACCGTCCCCCGTAGCTGGACGACGTCCTCGCGGTCGAGCGTCCCGACCTGCTCGAAGACATCCTCGCCCTCCTTGGCGACGGCCTGCATCGTGCCGGTGCGGTCCCTGACCACGACGAACACGATACCCCCGAGGTCACGGAGGTCGTGGACGTGGCCGGCAATCGTTCGTTCGGTTCCATCCTGCTCGCGCGTGATGCCGTCGATGTACGTTCGGTCTATCATCGGTGATTCTGGGTTGTGTCGGTGGTTGTCAGTGGTTGTACGTCGATGCAAGTCGCTGGTCGGAACGTGCGTCAGTCGGGGGAGAAAGTACGGTGCACCTGCTCACACAGGTGCATTATTCGCGTTGTCGACACCGGCAAGGCGACGGACGCACCGCTGTCCGAACGGGGCACGCCCCTTTTCGCCCGTAACCGGTACCATTCGTTGTTCGGGAGAACGGAAATCGCATACAAATGCGTTGTGTTTTCCGGTCAGCCGTCCCGTCAGGAGGTGGCTTCGTGACAGTTTCGCGCCTGTCGGTGGGCGTCCTCGACGGACGCGAGCAGTCGAGCACGGTTGTCGCTGTAAAAGAGGTGCGACCCGCAGTTACAGTCCGAACAGCCGAACGCCGGGACCGATTCGTCGTCGATAGCGCCGGCAATCGCACACTCCGCATCGACGCCGCTCGACCGGACGACCGTATCGATGGCCGCCGCGCCGTCGCCGAGCAGGTAGTCGACGTGCCAGTGGCGGACGTCGCGCACGCCGGCGGCGAGTTCCCGGTGGCGGTCGACCCGCGAGAAGCCGCCCGTCCCGGTGGCACTGCCGACGTAGGCGTACCACCCTGGCTCGAAGGTGTACGTCCCCAGGGCACCGACCTCGATGTCGGTCCGTTCGGCAACTTCGACGAGCAGCGTGTACGTCCCGCCAGTGGTCCCTGTCACACCGTTTACCCTCCGACCGTCGGCTAATGAAGCTTGCTTTCTCCCTCCGGCGTCTTATGTACCGGTAATGGTCAGAGATGCGGCACCTAATTTACGAACAGCATGAAAGCCCCCGCCCGTTCGACCATCCGGGGCTCGAATGGACGGCCCCTTTCATGCTGGTGACAGTCTTAGCTGAGAGTTTTATATCTGAATGTGTTCCGCGCACACTTCGTGTTGCTTTTGACCCTCGGCGCAGTAGAGAACGTACTGAATGCTATCGAAAGGCTGCGAGCAGTGCGCCAAGGGCGGCAAGATGGTGCTATTCGTCTACGGCTACTGCGACCAGCGCGACTGTTTCTACTGTCCGCTCGGCGAGAACCGCAAGAACGTCACGGACGTCTACGCCAACGAGCGGAAAGTCGAGTGCGACCAGGACGTCATCGACGAGGCCCGGCGGATGGACGCACTCGGCTCCTCCATCACCGGCGGGGAGCCCCAGGAGGTG